>CALMEC010000142.1 GCA_937862675.1 uncultured Actinomycetes bacterium | reverse complement strand
GACCTTCGACCAGCAGTCGACGGCGCTGCAGAACGCCGTCGCCGCGCTGCGAACCGAGCGTCGCGTTCGCCTCATGATGTGGGGGCCGTTCCAGGACACCATCGAGAACCCGGCGGGGCTCATCACGACGGCCGGCGCGGCCAAGCCCTCCCTCGGCGTGTTCACGCGGATGCCGAAGACCCTCGCATCGGACACGCCGTAGCCCGGCCGGCGTCGCCTCCGCATCGGTCCTCGTCCTACCAGCGTGCCTCGTGACGGCCGAGGGGCCCGGCGTCATGTCTCAACGCCGGGGAGACGCCGTGGATGTGCCCGGCGGGTCCGACCGCTCGTAGCCGACCCCACGCCGTCGATCGCTCGACGAGGGGGACCTCCTCGAGCGACTCCGGATCGGGGGAGTCCTCCGGACGTGGAAGGGAGAACAGCAGGTTCGCCGTCCCGATCAACGAGGCGTGGACGGTCGCCGTCCGGTTCTCCGTGAGACGCCGGGTGAGGGATCGGGCGATCGCGGCTCCGAGCAGCCAGCCCGTGGCATGGTCCAGCGCCTGGACGGGGAGAGGGACCGGAGCCGATCCGTCGTCTGGCCCGTTCGCGGCGATGCCGCTGCTCATCTGGACGAGATTGTCGAAGCCGCGGCGGTCGCGCCAGGGGCCCGACCAGCCGTATGCGTCGAGGCGCGCGACGACGAGGTCCGGGTTCAGGGATCGGAGCCGCTCGTCGTCGTAGCCGAGCCGAGCGAGGGCGTCAGCCCGAAGGCCACAGACGAGGACATGGGCATCCGTCACCAGGGCGTCGAATCTCGTGTGGCCGTCGGTCGTGGTCAGATCGAGCATCGCGGTTCGCTTGCCGGCCGTCGTCTCGGGAAGCACCGACGCGACCTCCTCGAACCCGGGCGGGTCGATGCGCAGCACATCGGCGCCGTGGCCGGCCAGGAACTTCGTGCAGACCGGGCCCGCGATCACCCGGGTGAGATCGAGGACCCGCAACCCCTGGAACGGGAGCTCCACGCCGTCGGCCCACTTCGCGTCACCTGTGGCGTCCCGCCATGTCGTGGTGGCCACCGGCGCATGGATCGTGGCCGCCCCGGCCTCCGTCTCCAGCCATTGTTCACGACTGCGCATCGCCGCCGCGGCACCACCGGCGTCGACCACCGCCTGTTCGAGTTCGACGGCCGACAGGGACGACACGCGCTCCTGCACCGTGTCCCGGTCGGCGGCGTCGAGGAGGGTCTCCACCGCGGTCCGATGGTGCGGGTAGTTGGTGTGAAGGCGGATCCAGCCGTCCGAGGTCCGGTAGTTGCCCGCGATGGGGTCCCAGAGGGGCGGGCGTTCCCAGCCGACCGGCATGAACCGGCTCTCGGAGGCGAACGCGACGGAGGCCTCACGACTGTCGATCCGGACGTCCGGCGCGATATCGGACCCCTGACGTTCCGCGAGTAGCCGGGCGGCGGCCAGCATCGCGCAGGACACGGCACCGACGGCCAATCCGGTCACGTCGAACCGAGCGGGCAGAGTCACGCGCGGGCCCGTGAGGCGAAGACCCCCGCCCTCATGGCGGGTGCCGTCGGCGATGGCTTCCCATGCGTGCTGGACCAGGGCGGCGGGTATTCCGTTCATGGGGGGATGGTCGACGGGCCGCCGATGATTGTCAAGATTGATTATCGTCAATAATGTTGACTAGGCTGTCCACATGGGTGAACTCATCGGTGCCCGGGAAGCCGCCTCACGACTTCGAATCAGTGTGAGCAGCCTGTACGCCTACGTGAGTCGTGGGGCGTTGCGCCGGGTGCCCGGCCCGGATGGTCGGAGCAGCCTCTACGACACCGACGAGGTCCACGCCCTGGCCGCGCGCTCCCGTCCGCGCACGAAGAAGCGGGCGGCCGCCAGCATCGACCTTCTCGTTGCGTCGGGAGTCAGCGCGGTCACCGACGGCATGGTCCGCTACCGCGGCGTTCCACTGGCGGATCTCATCGATCGGGGTGCCTCGTTCGAGGGTGTCGCCGAGTTCCTCTGGGGTGCGCCGAGTATTCACACCGGTGCCGATTGGGACCTGCCGTCATTCCCGGAGCGGTCGATCGACGCCTCCGTCGACGCCGGTTCGATCGTTCCGCACCTCATCGATGCGATCATCCGAACACAGGGCGATCGGCGCGATCCCGTGCCTGTTCCGGACTGGAGGGCGGCAGGGCGAGACGTGATCGGCGCGATGCTTGCTCTGAAGGCCGTCCCGGCCAAGACCGGACAGGGCGCCGCCGGCCGATCCGCGGCGACCGTTCGGTATCGCGTCGCGACACGGCTCTGGTGCCAGTGGTCGCCGCTCAAGCCCACCGCGGCTCGTGTGCGGGCGCTGAACACCGCTCTCGTTCTGCTTGCGGAACATGAGCTTGCTCTCTCGACGATCTCGGCCCGTGTGGCGGCATCGGCCCGCGCTCGTCCGCAACTGTGCGTGATCGCCGGACTGGCGGCGCTGGACGGTGCGCTCCACGGACGTGCGAGCGCCACTCTGCACGAGCGCCTGACGGCCTCTCGGGATCCGGAGGCCGCAGGGGAGGAGGGTCAGGTCGGCTTCGGTCATGTCGTCCACCGTTCCGACCCGCGCACGTCGATGCTGCTCGACGCTGTCTGGCCCATCGCGTCCGTCCGCGACCGGCGAAGGGTCGAGATGTTCGCGCGTGAAGGTGGGGCGGCGGCCAACGTCGATCTGGCGCTTGCCGCGCTCGCCCATGTCGGCCGAATGCCGATCGGCTCGACGACGGCGATCTTCGCCATCGCCCGTGCCGCGGGCTGGATCGCACATGCCCAGGAGGAGTACGGCGAACGGCCACTGCGCTTCAGGGGCCATGCGATCCCGAAGGTCCCGGATGCCGAGGCCACGGGGTAGAGATGGGACGGTCGGGGCATACCGGCCGGGCTCCCGTGCCGTGTCGTCGCGGTGATGGGAACGCACCTGCCCGTCCGGACCCGTGATGTTCGTCCTCGCCCTCCGGGACGACACGGCCTTATACCCCGTTGGGTATGTGGCACACTGTGGGCAGATCCGACCAAGGAGCACGGCCATGAGTGAGTCCAAGACCGCCGACTACGCGATCACGCGCGACCTCGACGCATCGTTCGACGATGTGGTCGAGCGGGTGACCTCGGCGATGGCCGAGGAGGGCTTCGGCATCCTCACCACCATCGATGTCGCTGCCACGCTCAAGAAGAAGCTGGATCTGGATGTCGAGCCCTACGTCATCCTCGGCGCGTGCAATCCCCAGCTGGCCAGTCAGGGCATCGCGGCCGAACCAGACCTGGGCGTCCTCCTGCCGTGCAACGTCGTGGTGCGCCGCCAGGGCGACACGACGCACGTCGCCGCCATGGACCCGTCCAGCGCGCTGCGGCTGGCCGAGAACGGTGACCTGCAGGCCCTGGCCGACGAGGCACGCGAGCGGATCGCACGGGCGGTCGACGCGCTCTAGGCGATCGATTGTGCGGGGCGGGATGCTCGAGCGGCGAACCGATGTCGGTCCGCCGTCCGGGCTTCCGGCGGTGAATCCACGCCGCCGGCTCCGCGTGTCACGCCGCGAGACCGTGGAATCACCCATGCTGGTGGGCAATGGCGGGAATCCGTCGACGACCGCCCGGCATGCGGCCCCGACGGGTCTCTACCATTCGCTGATCGTCCCGCGACGCGGACGACCCCCGACGCGGAGTCCCGATGAGTTCACCCACTGCCGTCACGCTGACGCACCGGCTCGCCGAGCTGGGCGAGCCCGCATACCGTGCCCGCCAGGCCGAGGAGGCGCGCCGGCACGGCGCCCTCGGCTGGGACGACATCACCAGCTGGCCCAAGGCGCTGCGCGCGAAGATGGCCGACGGTCCCGCGCTCTGGTCCGTCGTGCCACGCGTGTCCGCCCGCAGCGAGGACGGGACGGTCAAGTGGCTCTTCGGCGCCGGTGACGGCGCGCAGATCGAGGCCGTGTCGATCGCCCACGGCAAGGGACGCCGTACGGTCTGCGTGTCCAGTCAGGTCGGATGCGCGCTGGGATGCCGCTTCTGCGCCACCGGCAAGCTCGGTGCGGGACGCAACCTGACGGCCGGGGAGATCGTGGACCAGGTTGTCTACGCCCAGGCCGAGGCGGAGAGAGCGGACGGCCGGGTCAGCAACGTGGTGTTCATGGGCATGGGCGAACCCATGCAGAACCTGGACGCCGTCCTCGACGCGTGCCGGTACTTCACGGACCCGGACGAGGGCCTCGGACTGTCGGGCCGGCGGGTGGCGATCTCGACGGCGGGGTGGGTGCCGGGGATCAGCGCCCTCGCGCAATCCGACGTGTCGGTGCGCCTCGCGATCTCGCTCCACGCGGCCGACGACACCACGCGCAGCGCTCTGATGCCGATCAACAACCGCTGGCCGATCGCGAACCTCATGGCGGAGTGCCGTCGCTATTGCGATCGCACCGGCCGGCGCGTCTTCATCGAGTACCTCCTCCTGCACGAGGTCAACGACTCCATCCAGGATGCGCGCCGCCTGGCCGACCTGGTCCGCGACGGGAACTTCCACATCAACCTGATCCAGTTCAACCCGACCGGCGGCGACTATCGGCCGAGCTCGTCGGAACGACGCGAACGGTTCATCATCGAACTGGAACGCGCGGGGACGGAACCCTCGGTCCGTCGCTCGCGCGGCGCGGACATCGACGCCGCGTGCGGACAGCTGGCGCTCTCGACGGGGTCGGGTCCGGCGGCCGACGTCTGAGAGGTCGTGGCCCGGCGGTGGGCTATCCGCCCGCCCCGGCCAACCGCCGGGCCCGGATGTCCGGGCCCCGTTTTCTCGGTCGGGCCTGCCCCGCAGGGAACGTGCACCTGTCGTTGACGGACGAGTCTCCTGGTCCGGTCCTCAGTGGTGATGGCCGGCTGAGCATCCCTCGTGGTGGCAGTGGCACTCCTCGGTGTCCGCGTTCTCCTTACAGAACGCCGAGCAGAAGTCCGATCCGGGTGCGGGTGCGCAGGTGCACGTGGCGTGTGCGCACTGCATCAGATCTCGCACGCGGCCAGAGATCGGGCATGCGGCGAGTGCCGCGAAGTAACCCTCCTCGTCCGGCACCTCGGCCGGCGTGGGGCTGACGTCCGCGTACCGCACGATGCCGGATCCGTCGATGACGAACGACGCCCGGTTGCTGATGCCGCGCTCGTCGAGGTACACGCCGTACTGGCGGGCGACGGCGCCCTTGGGCTCGAAGTCCGCGGCCATGATCGTGTCCTTCAGGCCGATGGAGTCTGCGAACGCCGACTGGGCGAAGTGGCTGTCGACGCTGATCGCGATCACCTGGGCGCCGGCGCCGGCGTACTTCGCCTCGTTGCGGCCGATCTCGGTGAGCTGTGTCGTGCAGACCCCGCTGAAGGCGAGGGGATAGAACACCAGGACCACGTTCTTCTTCCCCCGGTAGTCCGAGAGTGTCACCGTCTCACCGCCCCGCGTGGGGAGGGTGAAGTCGGGGGCCTCCTGTCCGATCTCGACTGCCATGGTGTCCGCTCCGATCGTCGCGTGGTTCCTGTCCTCTGCCGACGGTACACGCTACGCTCCTGCGGTATGGCCGAGGACCGCCCGAAGAGCGCACGACGTCGCGTCTCGCCGCCGGAGAAGGGGTGGACGCTCGGCGCCGGCGGATTGCCGCACGCCTTCTGGGCCGTCATGGGGGCGCTGCTCGTCGCCCTGGCCGCCCTCGTCCTGATCCTGGGGTACACCGTCTACGGGATCCTCGTCCTCGTCCTGGCCGCCGCCGCCGCGGTCAACCTGTTTGGCAAACCGGGCTGAGCAACTGGCCGAGGCCCTGCGCGACCGGCATCCGGACGCGGAGCCCAGCGAGGTCGATCCGGGCACCCTCGAGGGTTGGGCACGGGAGGCGGGCGCCGACCCGGACGACGTGGCGCTCATCGCGTCGGCTGTCGCGCACTGGGAACTCCTGATCGTCTGATCGCCGGGTCCGGTTCATGCCGAACGGGCGTACCGGACCTGTCGCGGCCATGGCGCCGGTGGCCATCCGGTGCCAGGCCCCCGAGCAGGCCTAGGAGGCGGCCGCGGCCTCCTGCTCGGCGCGGATCAGCCGTGCCTCCAGGGCATCCATCTCGATGGGATCGAGGGCCCAGTCGAACCGGTCGGCCAGCGACCGGGCGAACGCCCCCTCGACGATCGGGCGGGCCGCCACCCCGCCCTCCGCGGCGATGGAGGTCGGTGTGACATCGGGCGCCCCGCAGGCGCTCATCAGCTGACCCCACTGCGGGTCGACGTCGCGGTTGAGCGCGATGCCGTGGGTGGAGATGCCGGAGGTCACCCGGATCCCGACGCTGCCGATCTTCCGGCCCTCGACGTACACCCCCATCCGCTCGTGGTCACTCTCGGCCGTGTCCAGGCCGGTGGCGTCGCGCATGGAGTCCACCAGGGCCGTGACGAAGCGCCGGGCCCCGCCGAGCCGCCGGATGTCGGCGATGACGTAGCCGGTGATCTGTCCCGGTCCGTGCCAGGTCATGAGCCCGCCGCGGTCGCTGTGAACGCAGCTGGCACCCAGGCGCTCGAGGGTGGCGTCGTCCACGAAGAGATCGGATCGGGAGCCGTGCCGTCCGTAGGTGTAGACGGGCGGGTGCTCCAGCACCCACACCACATCGTCGATGCGGCCGGCCAGGCGGGCCGCGGCGATGCGCCGTTGCAGGTCCCACGCCTCGGTGTAGCCGATCCGGTCGGTCGCCAGAAGGAGCGCCATGGCCCGATGGTAGCGGGCCGGCCGGCGAGGGGTCGTCGTCCTCCGGGACCGGGTGGGGACGGCGGCGGCGGATGGGACCGCCGCCGCCGCAGACGTCAGGCGGGCGTGTACTCCGCGACCACGAGACGGTAGCCGAGGTCCATCTCGTTCTGCGTGGTCATCCAGCCGTGGGCGGCGTCCCAGGCCCCGCTGCGCAGGTCCTCGGAGAGGCGGCGGAGGTCATCCAGGATGTGGTCGTCGCCCAGCTCGGAGAGCACCGAGATGCGACTGCGCACGCGCCGCTCGAGATAGGCCGACGGCCGGCGCCAGTGCGCCGCGACGATGTTGTCCTGGCAGTCGTGGGGGATCGGGACCGTGACGACCCGTGTCTCGCCGCCCAGCGCGGCGCGGATGTCCTCGATGGACGGGTACCGGGCCGACTGCAGGAACGCCGCGTCCGGGATGTACCGGTACAGCCAGAAGTCGTTGATGCGGGCCGGATCGAGCGTGAGCACGATCGCGCGGCGGGTGGCGACGCGCGCCAGCTCGCGCAGGCCCGCCATCGGGTCTGCGGAATGCTCCATGGTGAGCACGGCCATCGACGCCGCGAACGAGTTGTCGCGGAAGGGCAGCGCCTCGACGGCCCCCTTCACGACGGGAGCCGCGCTGATGTCCCTCTGCGCGATGATGGTGTCCCCGAGTTCGACGGCGATGACCCGGCGGTCCGGTGGCTCGTAGCCGCCGGTGCCCGCGCCAACCGTCAGCACCGAGGCCGCGCCCCCGACGGCCTTGGCGATCTGACGGAGAAAACGCGGGTCCGCACGACGCATCGGTCCATAGCCGTTCGACGCGGCGTCATATGCGTACGGGTTGCCATTCGTGGCGAGCAGTGATCCATCCATGTCGGTCCGTTCTCCCCTTGGCCGCGGTGCGCGGCGAGAATCCGTCTCTTGGAGGATTCTAGAAGATGCCGATCACGCGGCGTTACTGCACGAAAGTACAGTTCTCAGGGTGAGGTCGCGACCGGTTCCGGCCTCTCCGCGGGGCCTCGTGCGGCGCTCACGCCACGTGCGTCCCGGACCAGCCGGGCGACGGTCACCGTCAGCGCGGCCAGCAGGAGCAGGTTGCGTGTCAGCAGGAGGGCGACCGGCACCGGTGCGCTCCGCTCGACGAGATCGCGGTACATCAGAGGGAAGACGAGCTGGGTGACGGGCAAGGCCAGAGTGACCAGGCCCGCCGTCACCGTGCCCGCCACCCCGGGCACGAGCAGCACCATCGGCACCAGCCAGACCATGTACTGGGGCGAGACGACCTTGCCGAACACGACGCAGGCCAGGAGGGTGGCGGCCATCGCGGTCATGAGATGCCCCGCGTCCGGTGCGCCGCGACCCGGGACGGTCACGCGGAGCAGCAGCAGTGCGATCAGCGCGATCGCCACGACGAGGGCGAGGGTGGACAGCGACGCGGCCGTCGAGGGCCAGCGCCCGTCGATGTTGTCGCTGCCGTAGCTCTGCACCTGCTCGAACGGCAGGCCGAGCACGTGGATCAGGGACGATCCGAGCGACTCCATCTGCAGGGGCCGGTCGAGGTGGTAGGAGAAGAGCTGCCAGACGCCGGAGGGGGCCATCAGGGCGAACGGCAGGAACGTCGCCGCGACGCCGGCCGAGAACGCCACCACACCACCCGCGGTGCGCCGGGCGCCCCGGTGGCGCAGATGCCAGACCGCCAGCATCGGCACGAGCAGAACGGGTACGAGCTTGATGGCGGTGGCGACTTCGAGCGAGCCGTGCGCATCGCCGTCCAGAACGGAACGTTCTGGCGCGGTTTCATGGAAGTGCCCGAAATCGATGTTGATACCGCCGCAATCCTGCGGAACTGGACGGCGGCGCGCGATGCGGTTCTGACCGTCCTGCGCGCGAAAGCGGCTGCCCCGCTGGAAGCGATGACCTTGCCCCCCGAGGCGATTGCCGCAGTAGAGGCTTACGAGCGCGACGCGCGGGCGGTTATGGCAGTGTCGGCGACACTTACCACCTGCAATGATCGAATTGCCTTGGTTAAAGAGCAGGCGGCTGCCGCGAATGTCGCCGCGCTGACCGCTGATCTCGCGCGGGT
>CALMEC010000141.1 GCA_937862675.1 uncultured Actinomycetes bacterium | reverse complement strand
CTCTTGCATTTACGCCGTGAGCAGAATTTAGACAATTTTTGTATATAATTAGGCTCACGGTGGACCGCATGAACGCCGGCGACACCCACATCCACCTCAACCAGTACCGCGCCTGCCTGGGGGCGCTGCGCCGCGAATTCCGCCGCGCCCGCCCGCTGCCCGCGGTATCTTTCTACCTGTTTGGCATGGGCCCGCGCCGCAAACTGATCTACCAGGCCGGCGCGCTGACCGACGCGCTGACCGGCGAGCGGCTGTACGCCTGGCAGGTTCAGGCCGAAACCATCCTGCCTTCTGAGTACCGCGTGATCCTCGACCTGCCGGACGGAAGCCGAGTGCACATCTGGGAAGATGAAACCGGCATCAGGCTGGAGGATGGCGGCGCCCCGTGCCTGCTCTCCAGCGGCCCGCTCAACCTGCCGCGCTTCGAGCCTCACCGCTACGCGCCTGTGCTGCGCGTGCTCCACCAGGAAATCCTGGTCAACATTCTGAATGGCGCCCCCCTGCCCAACTTCTTCGTCTACCCCAAACCCTGGTACCGCGACGCGGCCATGATGGCCATGGTGCTGCGCCAGACCGCCAACCTTCACCTGATCCAGGATTGGATCCTCGGTCTGCGTGAGCCCTATGACCGCAACAATGCCGGTGAATGCGAGGCCGATAACCTCGGGCAGGCCCTCTACCTCGTCTCACTGGTCTCCGACGCATCCCACCCGCTGGTGCCCGCCGTGCTGGCCGAACTGCCCCGCTTCGAGGTCAGCGACTACCTGAAAGGAAACACGGACTTCGCCGAACACCCGCTCTACCAGACCAAGTGGGCCAGGTTCGGCCTGGCCGCGCTCGGCCTGCCCGACCCCTACCAGGTGCCGGTTTTCCCCGACAGTTATTCATCTCTCTTCTGGTGGGATTACCGCGACCGCCATGCCCCAGCCCATCGTGATCACGATCCAGCCACTGTTCTGTGCCTTGGAACGGGCGAGAACGACACCGGCCACGACGCCGTCGCCGAGCAGGACGAGTAGAGCGGTTCCCACCATCTCCGCCACAAAGATGTTGGTCATAGTGAGTCACTCCTGTGATTGAGAGTGGCGCACGTCCCCGATCTCACTCTCCCCTGCATGAGGACGCGCGAGAAACGATTTGACTGTGAGGTTCTTCACTTTGTACCGTTCGTGACGAACGGTACGCGCGGCACATTAGCGCACATGGATGGCACGGCGTGGATCGATCGTCGGATCCCTATGATCGGTCACGTCACCTGACCGGGAGACGCACCATGAGATCGCTCGAGACGGATGTGGTGGTCATCGGCGGCGGAGCCACCGGTGCGGGGGTCCTGCGCGATGCGTCGATGCGGGGACTGCGGACGATCCTCGTGGAACGGGTCGACCTGGGGCAGGGCACCACGGGCCGCTTCCACGGGCTGCTCCACTCCGGGGGCCGGTATGTGATCAGCGATCCGCATTCCGCGACCGAGTGCGCCCAGGAGACCGACCTCCTGTCGCGCATCGCCGCAGACGCCGTGGAGATGACCGGCGGACTTTTCGTCACAACGCCGCATGACGACCCGGAGTACGCGGACACCTTCGTCGCGGGCTGCCATGCCACCGGCGTGCCCGTCGAGGAGATCCCTGTCGCACAGGCGCTCCGCGAGGAACCGCGGCTCAACCGGGGCATCTCGCGGGCCTTCCGGGTCAACGACGGGTCCGTCGACGCATGGCGCCTCATCTGGGGCAACGTGCGGTCCGCGGAGGCCTACGGCGGTCGCGCCCTCACCTACCACTGGGTCACGCGGGTCCTCCGCGACGGCGACCGGGTGTCCGGTGTCGTCTGCCACGACGGCATCAGCGGCGAGGACGTGCGCATCGAGGCGGGGTTCGTGATCAACGCCACCGGTGCGTGGGCAGGCCAGATCGCGACGATGGCGGGCTGCCACGGAGTGGAGGTCGTCCCCGGCCGGGGGATCATGATCGCGATGAACCATCGCCTGGTCGGCCAGGTCATCAATCGCTGCGACCCTCCGGGCGACGGCGACATCCTCGTCCCCGTCCGCACCGTCTGCGTCATCGGGACCACGGACACGAGGGCCGACAGCCCCGACGACCTGGCCATCCCCCGCGACGAGGTGCAGCAGATGCTCGACGCGGGCGAGGTGCTCGTCCCCGGCTTCCGCCAGGCGCGCGCGGTCCACGCATGGGCCGGGGCGCGCCCGCTGGTGCGCGACAGCCGGGTGTCCGAGTCCGACACCCGCCACATGAGCCGTGGCATGTCCATCATGGACCACCGCGAACGCGACGGCGTCAGCGGGCTCCTGACGATCGCCGGCGGCAAGGCCACCACCTACCGGCTGATGGCGAAGAACATCGTCGACGCCATGTGCGCCCAGATGGGCGTGGACCGTCCGTGCCGCACCGCCGATGAGCCGCTCGCCGGCTCCGAGTCCGGCGTCGGGATCGCCATCACCGATCGTCTGCGCGACCGCGAGGCCGATCGTCTGGACGACCAGATCATCTGCGAATGCGAGCTCATGTCGCGCACGATGCTCACCTCGCTGCTCCGCGATCGTCCGTCGGTGGCCTTCGACGACATCCGCCGCCAGCTCCGCCTGGGCATGGGCCCGTGCCAGGGCGGCTTCTGCGCCTATCGCACCGCGGGGATCGCCCATGACGGCGAGCACGGCGACATCGCACGGGCCAACGGCCTGATGCGGATGTTCCTGACGAATCGGTGGATCGGCCTGCACTCCATCCTCTTCGGCGACCAGGTCCGTCAGGCCGCGCTGGACGACTGGATCGCCCGCGGGACGCTCGACGTCGAGCACCTGCCGGAGGCGGACGCGCTGCCCAGCCGTCCGGCGGAGGTCGAGGCGTGACCGACGCCGTCGTCATCGGCGCCGGCATCGCCGGACTCACGGCGGCGCTCCGGCTCGCGCGCGGCGGAGCGACGGTCACCCTGGTCTCCGGAGGGCTCGGCGGGCTCCAGCTGTCGCAGGGGTCGATCGACATCCTCGGCTATGCGCCCGGCCTCGTGGGCCGTCCGCTCGACGCGATCGACGACCTGGCGGAGCGCTCCCCCGCTCACCCGTATGCACGGCTGGGGTCCGGGCGGGTCGCCTCATCGGTGGGATGGCTCGCCGACTCCCTGCCCGGGGTGTTCACGGGCGACCCCACGCACAACATGCTGCTGCCGACCGCGGTCGGCGTCGCCCGCCCCACCGCGCTGGCACCCCCGAGCCTCGCGACGGGCGACCTTCGCGACGGGGCGTCCATCGCCGTCGTCGGTCTCCGCGTGCTCAAGGACTTCCACCCGGGCCTCGTGGCGTCCAACATCTCACGGGTCACGCTCCCCGACGGAGGGAGCGTCGACGCGACGTCCGCCTGGATCGACATGGAGGCCCGTCCGGGCGAGGCCGACACCTCACCGCTCAACGTCGCGCGCGCCATGGACGACGACGCGTTCCGCCGCCGTTTCGGCGATGCCCTCGCCCGGGCGGCCGGCGACGCCGGGATCATCGGGGTGCCGGCCGTGCTGGGCATACGTCAGCCCGGCGTGTGGGAGGCGCTCTGCCACCAGGTCGGCCGCCCCGTCTTCGAGATCCCCACTCCTCCGCCCGGAGTGCCCGGCATGCGCATCAACACGACGCTGACGGACGCCGTCCGCGCTGCGGGCGTCCGGCTGATCATGGGCGGCCGGGTCGTGGACCACGGCGGGACGTCCTCCCGGCGGGGGGGGGGGGCCACGGATGCGGCCGGCCGCAACCGCCGCTTCCCGGCGCGCGCCTTCGTACTCGCGCCCGGGGGCTTCGAGAGCGGGGCGCTCCACGTCGACTCGCGCTGGAACGTGACGGAACGCGCACTGGGACTCCCCGTCTCGGGGCCTCCGGCGGATCAGCCGATCGTCCAGGAGGACTACCGCGGAGACCATCCGCTGTTCCTGTCCGGCCTGGCGGTCGACGACTCCATGCGGGTCGTGCGTCCCGGCACGGACGACCCGGTCTACGACAACGTCCACGCCGCCGGCGGCGTCATCGCGGGCGCCGTCCGCTGGACCGAGAAGTCCGGCGAGGGCATCGCGATCGCAAGCGCGGTGGCGGCGGCGGACGCCATCCTGAAGGAGCTGTCATGACGAGGGCCGACGACGTGCACGACCCGCCGGAGCTGATGCGCGACAGCCTGGATCATTGCGTCAAATGCACGATATGCGAGACCCAGTGCCCGGTCGCCGCCGTCACCCCGCTCTTCGCCGGGCCCAAGTACGTCGGGCCTCAGGCCGAGCGCTACCGCACCGGCGACCGCAGCGTGGACCACACCCTCGACTACTGCTCCAGCTGCGGCATCTGCACCCACGTGTGCCCGCAGGGGGTGAAGATCGCCGAGATCAACTCCCAGGCCCGGGCGGCGATGAAGAAGGAACGCGGCATGCCGCTGCGCGACCGGATCATCTCGCGCCCGACCCTGATGGGCAGGATAAGCGCGCCGATCTACCCGATCGTCAACTGGACGCTGGGGTTCCGGCCGGCGCGGAAGATGATGCAGGCCGTGCTGGGGATCCACGAGCGCGCACCGATGCCCGTCTCCGCGCCCAGGACGCTGCGTCGTCGGCTGAAGAAGCGGGGCCAGTCGCCACCCGGATCGCGCGGGACCGTCATCTACTTCCACGGCTGCAGCGCCGAGTACTACGAGGTCGAGAACAGCCTCAAGGTGATCGACGTCCTGGAGCACAACGGATACCGGGTGCTCACGCCCAGACAGGGCTGTTGCGGGCTGCCGCTCCAGACGAACGGCCTGTTCGACGACTCCCGCCGGTACGTGCGCCGGCTGGTCTCCCAGCTCCAGGCCCCAGGTCCCGGCATCCCCATCATCTCCAGCTCCACCAGCTGCGGGCTGATGCTGAAGCGCGAGGCCCACGAGATCCTCGGGGTCGACGACCCGTCCCTGGCCGACATCGGCTCCCGCACCTACGACGTCTGCGAGTTCCTCCTGGACCTCCACGATCGCGGTGAGCTGAGGACGGACTTCCAGCCGGTGCCGGAGCGCGTCCCCTACCACCCCCCCTGCCAGCTCCGCGGTCACGGTGTCGGCACACCCGCGCTGGAGCTGATGCGACTGATCCCCGGGCTCGAGGTGGAGGAGAGCGGCGCGGTCTGCTGCGGTGTCGCCGGGACGTACGGGCTGAAGAAGGAGAAGTACGACGTGGCGATGGCCGTCGGCGCGCCGCTCTTCGAGAAGGTCCGGGGCATGGAGCCGCCGGTGGCCGTCTGCGACTCGGAGATCTGCCGCTGGCAGATCTCGACCGCGACCGAGGTACCGGCGGTCCATCCCGTCGCCCTCCTGCACCGGGCGTACGGCCTCTCCTAGACGGCCGGTTCCCACCCCCGGGCGGGCGGGGGAGGCGCGCGACGGCCGATCCGGGCCGTCCGGTTGTACCCTCAGCGGTCGGAGCAACCAGGAGACCAGCATGCCGAGACTGACCGTCATCATCGCCAGCACCCGCCCCGGACGCGCGGGCGCCGTCATCGCCCCCTGGATCATCGACACCGCGCGTGAGCACGGGGCCTTCGACGTCGAGGAGGCGGACCTGGCCGAGATCGACCTGCCGATGATGGACGAGCCCGCGCATCCCCGGCTCGGGCAGTACGAGCATCGGCACACGAAGGACTGGAGTGCCCGGATCGCCGCCAGCGACGCGTTCGTCGTGGTGATGCCCGAGTACAACTACGGCTTCACCGCGCCGATCAAGAACGCCATCGACTACCTCCACCGCGAGTGGGCGTACAAGCCCATGGGCTTCGTCTCGTACGGCGGCGTGTCCGCCGGGACCCGTGCGGTCCAGATGCTGAAGCAGGTCGTCACGACCCTCCGGATCACGCCCGTGTTCGAGGCCGTCTCCATTCCGTTCTTCTCGCAGTTCATCTCGGACGACGGGGTCCTGCAGCCCAACGAGGTCATGCGGGACTCGGCCACGGCGATGCTCGATGAGCTCGCCCGTGTGGAGGCCGCCCTGCGCCCGCTGCGCACCGCCGGCGCCTGAGACCCCGCGCGGGAGACCGGCCGGGAGGTTGCTCCGGATGGCCGGCGCACCGCGCGACCGCCGGTCACGCGGACCGGGGCCTCCGGACCGAAGGCCCCGGGTAGAGTCCCCACCATGGTCGGAATCGTGGTGGTGAGTCACAGCGCACAGGTCGCGGAGGGCGCGGTCGCCCTGGCGCGGCAGATGGCCAGCGACGACGTGCGGCTGGAGCCCGCCGGCGGCAGCACCGAGACGCAGGACGGCATCGGGACCGACGCGATGCGCGTGATGGAGGCCATCGAGCGCGCCGGCGCGGACGACGCCGAGGTCCTGGTGCTCATGGACCTGGGAAGCGCGATCCTCTCCGCCGAAACGGCCCTGCAGCTGCTCGACCCCGCGCTTGCCGGACGCGTCCGGCTCTGTTCGGCTCCGGTCGTCGAGGGCACCGTGGCGGCGGCCGTGACGGCATCGGGTGGCGCCGGCATCGATCGTGTCGCCGACGAGGCGCGCAAGGGGCTCGCGCCGAAGGAGGCGCAGCTCGACGACGCGCCGTCCACCGCATCCGACGCGCCCGCCGCCCAGGGCCCGGACGACGGCGAATGGTCCGAGCTGGAGCTCCCGATCACGATCGCCAACGGGCTGCACGCGCGTCCCGCCGCGCGGTTCGTGCAGCTGGCCAACCGGTTCGACGCGGAGCTCCGCGTGACCAACACGACGACGGGAGCCGGTCCGGCGGACGCCGGGAGTCTCACCGACGTGGCCACGCTGGGCGCACGCCAGGGACAGTCCATCCGCATCCGGGCACGCGGTCCGCAGGCGGACGAAGCCCTCGCGGCATTTCGCGATCTCGCATCGCGTCAGTTCGACGAGACCGATGTCGCCCCGCCGGCACCCGCACCGGGTGCTCCGGCGGCCGCGGCCCCGATGGCGCCGCCCGGAAGCGCGGTGCCGGCCATGCCCGGCATGCCCGCCGCCTTCCAGATCGGCCCGGACGGCAGCTTCCTGGGGCTGGCCGCAGCCCCAGGGCGTGTGGTCGCATCCGCCCGGGGGCTGCGCCGCCCGCCGGCGCGCCCCCGCACGCCGGGCACCCCGGACGAGGAGGCCGGCGCCCTGAATGCCGCGTTGCGGCGCGCACAGTCCGAGCTGCGGTTCGCACGCGACGCGGTGGCGCGTCAGGCCGGCGACGAGCACGCCCAGATGCTGGACGCCCAGGGCGCCATGCTTGAGGACTCCGCGCTCATCGAACCGGCACGCGCCGCGATCGCCGACGGTGAACGTGCGGAGGTCGCATGGCAGCGGTCCGTGGAGGCCGTGGCCGCGAGGTTCGCCGCCCTGGACGACCCCTATCTCCGGGCCCGCGCGGAGGACGTCCGCGACGTCGGCCGCCGGGTCCTGCAGTGCTTCGCCGGAGCCGCGGCCGGCCCGCCCACGCTGCGCGGCCCGGGCATCCTGGTCGCACGTGAGCTCGGCGCCGGTGAGACCGCCTCGCTGGACCTCACCCTGGTGAAGGGGATCGCCGTCGGCACGGGCAGCCCCACCTCGCACAGCGCGATCCTCGCGCGCGCCCTGGGCGTGCCCGCCGTCGTGAATCTGGGCGAGGGGCTCATGTCGATCGGCGAGGACACGCCGATTCTCCTCGACGGCGCCGCCGGCCCCCTGCGGATCGCCCCCGCCGCCGAGGCGGCCGCCCGCGCCCGCGAGGAGACCGGGGGGCGCGCCCGCCGCGCCGAGGAGGAACGCGCCGCCGCGCAGCGGCCCGCGACGACCGTCGACGGCACCGGGATCGAGGTGTCGGCCAACATCGCCACGGACGCCGATGCGACCGGACTCCGCGACGCGGGCGCCGACGGGGTCGGGCTGTTCCGGACGGAGTTCCTCTACATGAACCGTCCCGCGCCCCCCGACGAGGAGGAGCAGCTCACCGCCTATCACGCCGCCGCGTCCGCCCTCGACGGCGGCCGTCTCGTCATCCGGACACTCGACGCGGGCGCCGACAAGGAGGTGCCGGGCATCAGCCAGGCCGGCGAGGAGAACCCGTTCCTCGGACGGCGCGGCGTCCGTCTCAGCCTGGCGAATCCCGATCTCTTCCGCACGCAGCTGCGCGCGATTCTGCGCGCGTCCGCCGACCACCACGTCGCGCTCATGTTCCCGATGGTGGCGACGCTCGACGAGCTCCACGCCGCGAGGGAGCAGCTGGCGACGGCCCGTGAGGAGGCCGTGGCCGCCGGCCACACGGTGGGCGACCCCGAGGTCGGAATCATGGTCGAGGTGCCCTCCGCCGCCCTCTGCGCCGAGGCGTTCGCGCCCCACGTCGACTTCTTCTCCGTGGGAACCAACGACCTCACCCAGTACACCCTGGCGGCCGAACGCGGCAATGCCGCCGTCGCCGATCTCTCCGACGCCTACCATCCGGCGGTGCTGCGGCTGATCGCCGTCGTCGGCCAGGCCGCCCAGCGGGGCGACGCCTGGGTCGGGGTCTGCGGCGAGGCCGCATCCGATGCGACCGGGATCGCCGTGCTGATCGGCCTGGGGGTGCGCGAACTGTCGGTGCCGGCACCGCGCGTGGCGGCGATCAAGGAGGCGGTGCGCACACTGGAGATCGACGCCTGCCAGCTCTACGCGGCGGAGATCATGCGCCTGTCAACGGCGGCCGAGGTGCGCCGCAGCCTGAACGCGGAAGGATGTGAGGGCCACTCGTGCGGCGACGACTCGTGCGGGGCCGGGTCCGGCCCCTGCGGCGCTCATTGAGACCGGACGGCGACGTCGCCGCCGGCCGGCTCACACGTCGTCGAGCAGCCGGTCGATGTCGAGGGTCGAGCGCTTCCCGAGGTCGTCCGCGTGGTCGGCCAGGAAGGTGTCCGCGGCGGCCCGTCCCTCGTCGCGGAGCATGGTCAGGAAGTCCCACTCCGCGTTGAGCTTCGACGACGCGCCCAGGTCGACCATGACGTCGTTCTTGACGTAGTGCACACGGGTGCGCGCCCAGTGCGCGCCCTCCGCCGTCCGGTGGTCGCCCGCCTGACGGAGCAATGCGATCATCCGAAGCTCCTTCAGGAGCGTGGCGTTGAAGGACACCTCGTTCAGCCGGTTCATGATCGCCTGCGCCGACCGCGGGGTGCCGGGACGGGTGATCGGGTTGATCGGCACGATGATCGTGTCGTCGGAGACGCATTCGCGCATGAGCGGCGTCATCGTCGGATTGCCCGCGTAGCCGCCGTCCCAGTAGGGCTCGCCGTCGATCTCGACGGCCTGGAACATGGTGGGCAGGCAGGCCGAGGCCATCAGGACCTGGGGCGACAGCTCGTCGTTGCGGAACACCCGGCCCCGGCCCGTGTGGACGTTCGTCGCCGTGATGAAGAGCTTGACGGGGCCGGTCGCGGCGGCCTCGAAGTCGACGCTCTGCGCCAGGACCCCGCCCAGCGGGTTGGACGCCCATGGCGCCAGCTCGTACGGGGAGAACATGCGCGAGAGGAGGTCCATCGCGAGGTAGGCGGGCGAGTGGTCGAGCGTCCACACCCCGAGCATCCGGTCGAGCGGGGTGCGTTGCAGCGGGCTGAGGGTCGCCGACCATGCCACCCGCCGCCAGAAGTCCGTAAGCGCCTCCCGCGCGCCCTCACGGCCGCCCTGGGCGTAGCCCGAGGCGAGCACGACGGCGTTCATCGCTCCCGCCGAGGTCCCCGAGATCCCCTCGATCTCGAGCCAATCCTCCTCCAGGAGCCGGTCCAGCGCACCCCACGTGAAGGCGCCGTGACTGCCACCGCCCTGCAGGGCGAGGTCCACCAGGAGCGGCTCGCGGTCATCGGTGCTGCGGGCGGGGGCATCGGCCATGGTTCGGACTCCGGGCGGGGGTTGACGGGTGGTCGCGACGGTCTCGGTGTAAGTCTGCCCGCCGCACCCGTCACGTCCACATGACAATCGCCCCGGGGCGGGACACGGGCGTCACCGGGGAACACCGTGCCATGTCACGCCAGGGCGCATCGGCCCCTCAGGACATCGCACCCCGGGATTCGGCGGATGTCGTCTGCCGGCGCGCACGCCCGACCGCGACGACGAGCAGGGCGACGGCGGCGATGCCCGCCGCGATGACCGCCACGTGGAGCCACACGCTCGGCCATCCGCCGTCGGAGTGCGGGTCGAGGAAGGGATACGGGTACCACCACGACGCCCCCGTGCGGGGATTCACCACATGCGGTCCCCGCAGGAGCGTGTAGACGATCCACACGACAGGGAACGCGAGCGTCGCGAGCACCGCCCGCCGGTCCAGACGGCGGCGGAAGGGGCCCAGCACGACGTCCAGGGCGAGGAACGCCGGCCCGGCGGAGTGCAGGACCTCGTTCGACCAGGCCACCGTCGTGCCGGGCTCCAGATCGACACCGCGCAGGAGAAGGTTGTACACGACCCCGGTGATGATCATGTACGTCGAGACGGCGGTGAGGCACACGGCCAAGGGCCGGGGCTCCACGACGTCGCGCGGCGCACCAGACGGCCCGTCCGGGATCATCGTGCGAGATCGGGATCGGAGCGTCCATCCGACGGCCCAGCCCAGTACGACCGCCGCCGCACAGTTCGAGAGGATGGTGAAGAAGCTGAAGAAGTTGGCGACGACCGTCGCCTCGTCCTGTCCTCGGTCGCCGGCCTGCGTGAAGGTGCGGACCGCCTGGGCGACGATCGCCGCGACGATGAGCGCGGCCGTCAGCGCCCGGAGCACGGTCCAGATCCGGATCCACGCCGGTGAGGTGGTGAAGGCGGGGCGCATCGCGGCAGCATGACGGATCCGCTCCCGTTCGGCGCCACGCGGTGACCACGGCCGGCGCGCCCGGGACGTCGTTCACCGTCCCGGGCGTCGCCCGCACACCGGCCATCGCCGTCGTGCTCCGGTCCACCGCACCCGGATGCCGTGCGCAAATCGACCGTCTAGGCTCCGGCGATGAGCGAGCACGACATCGACCGCATCCTCACGACGACGCGCGCCGTCCGTCGCAAGCTGGATCTCGGGCGGGACGTCCCGGAGGCCCTCATCGACGAGTGCCTCCGCATCGCGCAGCAGGCGCCCACCGGGGGCAACCGCGAGGTCACGCGCTTCCTCGTCATCCGCGATCCGTCGCTCCGCGCCGCGCTGGCCGACATCTACCGGCTGGGCTGGGCGAAGTACATGGACCCGTCGACGGGATCGGGCGCGAAGAAGCGGTCCGGCGACGCGGCCGCCGAGCGCCAGCGACGGGTGATGGCGTCGTCCCTCCACCTGGCCGAGAATCTCGAACGGGTGCCCGTCCACGTCATCCCCTGCGTGCGACCGCGAACCGACGACGCGTCCATCGTGCTCCAGGCGTCGACGTTCGGCTCGGTGTTCCCGTCGGTGTGGAGCTTCATGCTCGCCGCCCGGGCCCGCGGACTCGGGACGACGCTGACCACCCTGCACCTGTTCAACGAACACGCGGCCGCCGGACTCCTGGGCATCCCGGAGCACTTCCAGCAGGTCGGGCTGATCCCGGTGGCGTACACGACGACCACCGACTTCTCCCCCGCACCACGTCGCCCGCTGGAGGAGTTCCGTCGCATCGACGGATGGGACGGAGACGATCCCGCGGGCGGGTGACGCGCTGATGGCCGCGACAGGGGCCACCTCACCGCACGCGGCGGCCGGTGCGGTCGGTTCACCGTGAAGCGCTGGTTCACAGGATGGGGTGCCATCCTGCGCCGGGACGTGATCGCACTCGTCCTCGCGGTGCGGGATCCTCGTGTCCCGATGCGTGCGAAGCTCCTGGCCGTCGCGGCGACGGCCTACGCCGTCAGCCCCGCCGACATCGTCCCCGACGTCGTCCCGATCCTCGGCGCGGCGGATGACCTCGTCGTCGTCCCCGCCGGACTCTGGCTGGCGATCCACCTGATCCCCGACGATCTGATGGCCGAGTTCCGGCTGCGCGCGAGCCGCACGCGGCGTCGTGCGGGCATCGTGGTCCTCGGCATCGCCGCCCTCTGGGTGGCGCTCCTGGCGTTCGCCGTTTGGTGGGTGTTCGTCCGGTGAGCATGGACTGCGACTCGTCGACCTCGTGTCCCCGCCGCTCGGGACCTCCGTCTGACCTCGCACACGCCCGGAACCGCGGCCTCACGGGAATCGTCACCGACGTCCCCGGGCCGGCCGAGGCGGAGCGCAATCCCGGGATCGCCGCTCTCACTCCGGACTGACGCCGCCCGTCGGCGATTCCATCCGGCGTACACACGTTCGATGGGGGCGCTACCATCGTGGTGCATGGCGACCGCGCCCGTCACCGCCCCCTTCCATCCGGTCGTCGCCGACTGGTTCACGCGCGCCTTCGCCGAGGCGACCGACGCGCAGCGCCTGGGGTGGCCCGCCATCGCGTCTGGCGCGCACACCCTGATCGTCGCCCCCACCGGCAGCGGCAAGACGCTGGCCTCGTTCCTCTGGGGCATCAACAGCCTGGTGGAGCGTCGCCTCGCCGGTGACGAGACCGGCCGGCTGATCTACATCTCCCCGCTGAAGGCGCTCAACTACGACGTCGAGCGCAACCTCCGCGGACCGCTCGTCGGCATCAGCGACGCCGCACGCCGAGCGGGATTCACGCTGCCCGAGCTCTCGGTGGCGGTCCGCACGGGCGACACCTCGCAGCGCGATCGCCAGCGGATCACCCGCACGCCGCCCGACATCCTCATCACGACGCCCGAAAGCCTCTTCCTGATGCTCACGTCGCAGGCGCGCAGCGTGCTGGCCGGCGCGACGAGCGTCATCATCGACGAGATCCACGCCGTCGCCGCGACCAAACGCGGATCCCACCTCGCGCTCAGCCTGGAGCGTCTGGAGCAGGAGGCCACCGGCCCGGTCCAGCGCGTCGGCCTCTCGGCCACGCAGCGGCCACTGTCCGAGATCGCCCGCTTCCTGGGCGGTCAGGACGAGGCCGGCAGACCCCGCCCGGTCACCATCGTCGACACCGACGGGAGGCGCGATCTCGACCTCGAGGTCATCGTGCCCGTCGACGACATGGCCGACCTGGCCAACCCGGGGGCACCGACGCTCCCCGACCCGGTGGTCGTCCCGGGCGACGCCCCCACCCACCATTCCATCTGGCCGGCCGTCTACCCCGCGGTGCTCGAGCTCGTCCGCGCACACCGGTCCACCCTCATCTTCGTGAACAACCGGCGCCTCGCCGAGCGCCTCGCCCTGCGGCTCAACGAGCTGGCCGGAGAGGAGGTCGCACGCGCACACCACGGAAGCCTCGCCGCCGAACAGCGCACCCTGATCGAGGAGGACCTGAAGGCGGGGAGGATCCCCGCGCTCGTCGCCACCTCCAGCCTCGAGTTGGGGATCGACATGGGCGCCATCGGCCTCGTCGTCCAGATCGAGAGCCCCCGCAGCGTCGCGCGCGGCATCCAGCGGGTGGGACGGTCCGGCCACCACGTCGGGGGCTCAAGCCGTGGCCGTATCTTCCCAAAGTTCCGGGGTGATCTCCTGGAGTGCGCGGCCGTCGTGTCGAACATGCGAGAGGCGGCGATCGAGGAGACCCGGGTGCCGCAGCGCCCCCTCGACGTCCTCGCCCAGCACATCGTCGCCACCGTGGTCGACGGCGAGTGGACGGTGGACCGGCTGTACGCCCTGGTGCGCCGCAGCTACCCGTTCGCCGACATCTCGCGCGAGCAGTTCGAGGGCGTGCTCGACATGCTGGCGGGCCGCTACCCCAGCGACGAGTTCGCCGAGCTGGCGCCGCGCATCGTCTGGGACCGCGTCGAGGGCACCGTGCGCGGCCGTCGCGGCGCGCGCCAGCTGGCCGTGCAGAACGCCGGCACCATCCCGGACCGCGGGCTCTACGGCGTGTTCCTGGCGGACGGCAGCACCCGCGTCGGTGAGCTGGACGAGGAGATGGTCTACGAGGCGCGCATCGGGCAGA
>CALMEC010000140.1 GCA_937862675.1 uncultured Actinomycetes bacterium | reverse complement strand
GGGGGGGCGGGCGCGGGGGCAGTCGGGGGGGGTGGCCGGGGCCGCCGCCCCCCCGCCCGTGGGGGGGGGGGGCGGGGGGCCCCCCCCCCCCGCCGTGACCGCGGGAGCCGCGTTGCCGGCCCTGGTCCCCGGCGCGCGCGTCGACGTGGCGGCTCCGTCCGTCTCCGGGGCGGCGACCATCGTGGTCCGGAACGGCGAGGTGATCGCCCGGCAGGACCCCGACCCGTCCACCGGATCGGGTGCCGACGGTGGTGTGCTGCTCCGCGTCGATGAGGCGGATGCGGTCCGACTCGGCGCCGCCATCGACGGATCGGCGGGCATCCCGAACCTGGTCCCCCCGTTCGACGAGGGCGGAGACGCCACCCCGTGAACGCCCATGACGATCCGTGGGCGGCACTGGGTGACGCCGGGTCCTTCGACGAGGACGTGGCGCGGCATCGGCCGGCGCGCCGAGACGCGCCGGCGGCCGTCTCGAATCCGGGCGAGACGATCCTCGTCATCGGGGCCTGTGGCGGATGCGGGACCAGCACGGTCGCGAGCGGCATGGCCCTGGTGATCGCCGGACGGCAGGGGATCGCCAACCTCGTCGACCTCGATCTGGCGTGGGGCGATCTCCACGGAAGCTGGGGGCTCCGCCGCGACCGGACCCTCCAGGACCTGGCCGCGGTCCGTCACGAGCTCACCCCGGACCAGATCGGGATGGTCCTGGCACATCACCCGTCGGGCGTGCGGCTCGCGCTCTCACCCGGGCGGCCGGATGCCGGTCACGACTGGGACGCCGACACCGTCGCCCGCCTGCTCGGCGGTCTGGCGACGGGAGGGCCGACCATCGTGGACACGGGCCGTGCCGATCCGGACATGGTCGTGGGGGCCGGCACCGTGGCGACGCACCGCCTCATCGTCACGCCGCCGTCGGTGCGGGGTGCGCGGGGGACCGGTCAGATCATGGATGCGCTCGGACGCGACGTCGAGGTGGTCGTCAACCAGGCCCTGCACTCCGCGGACCTCGGTATGCGGGGATTCCGTCGTCTCGTCGGCTGCCCGGTCCGTGCGGTGCTCCCGCGACGGCCGGGGGAAGCCGAATGGCTGGTCGCGGGCCTGCTCCCCCGTGGTCGTCGCCGACCTCTTCGTGACGCGATCGAGACACTCGTGACCGGGGGCACGTCGTGAACGCCCCCACGATCCCCGCGGATCTCGTGGCGCATCTGCGCGAGCGCGCCGCGGCGCGGGTGGCGACCACTGCGGAGGCCGTCACCCGCGACCGGCTCGAGCGCATCGTCGAGGACCTGATCGATCAGGAGCGCCGGATCCTCCCCCGCGGCATCCGCGCGATGACCGTCCAACGCGTGCTGGACGAGACACTCGGCCTCGGACCCCTCGAGCCTCTCCTGCGTGACCCGTCCATCACCGAGATCATGGTCAACGGACCGGACCGCGTGTACGTCGAACGCGACGGCCTCATCACGCGCACGCCGATCACGTTCGACGACGACGCCCACGTCGTCCATGTGATCGACCGGGTGCTGGCGCCACTGGGACGACGTGTCGACGAGGCCAGTCCGATGGTCGACGCCCAGCTCCCCGACAGCTCCCGGGTCAACGCGATCATCCCGCCGCTCAGCCTGGACGGCCCCACGCTCACCATCCGGCGTTTCGGGTCCCGCGATCTCGACGGGGACGGACTCGTCCGGCTGGGCACGCTCGATCCGCGGATGCTGGCCCTCCTCCGCGCCTCCGTCGTCGCGCGGCGCAACATCCTCGTCACCGGGGGCACGGGCAGCGGCAAGACGACCACGCTCGCCGCCATCGCCTCCT
>CALMEC010000139.1 GCA_937862675.1 uncultured Actinomycetes bacterium | reverse complement strand
TCATCGAGCGGGCCCGCGGGGAGAAGCCCCCGCGCCGGCGTCCCCGTCCGCCGGCGGAGCCGGCGCAGCAGACGCCGGTGCCCCCCATCGTCATCGCCGACGCCTACGACGTCCGTCCGCGGATCGAGGCGCTCGCGGTCGAGAAGGGCGAATACGTCTGTACGAACGACGACGTGATCCGAAACTCGGCGTACAGCTGGAGCCCGATGTCGGCCGCCGAGATCTCGTCCAAGACCGGTATCGAGACCCGGCTCTACACGGCACGCGACCTGGAGATCCTCGGCCTGTCGGCCGCCCGGGCGGCACTCGACCGATCGGGCCGCTCCCCGGACGAGATCGCCGCCGTCATCTTCTGCTCGTGCACCAACACCCGGCTCATCCCGTCGGTCGCGACCTGGATCTCCGGACAGCTCGGCATCTACCAGACCCACGCATCGTTCGGCGTCGGCGCCGCATGCGCAGGCTTCCCCTACGTGCTGGCCGAGGGGATCCGCATCCTGGAGGACGTCAAGCGACCGGTGCTCGTCGTCTTCGGCGAGAAGTTCTCCGACAAGATCGGGAGCGTCCGCACGTCGCGCATGATCTTCGGCGACGGTGCCGCCGCGGTGGTGCTGGCGCCGGGCGACGACGACGCCCCTGCGGACGTGGAGGCCATCCAGACCTACGCCAGCGGTCCGGTGCAGCAGGTCAACTCCATCATCTGGCCGAACCCCGAGTTCGACAACGACATCACCGTCTGGGGCCCGGAGGTGAAGGCGCTCGTGAAGCGCTACCTGGAGCAGATGATGGGCGAGCTCGGCACGCTCCCGGGAGAGACGGGGAAGATCGATCTGGTCGTGCCCCACCAGGCCAACCGGACGATGGTGGTGGACCTCGGGCTGGAGGCCGGCATCCCCGAGGAGCAGATGTACTTCAACATCGACCGCGTGGGCAACGCGTCGGCGGCGAGCATCCCGATCGCCATCCAGGACGCCGTGCTCGACGGCGTCATCGACCGGCCGATGCGGGTCTTCACCCCGGGATTCGGCGCCGGCGCCGTGGCGGGATACTCGGTGGTGCGCATCGACCCGGACGTCGTCGTCAAGGAGTCCCACTACCCGTACGTGGACGAGGACACCGAACCGTCACGGGCCTTCTCCTGGAAGGACGCCGTCGACGCCTTCTGAGCGCATCGCCCGGCCGGGCGCCCCGGAATGACGAACGGCCACCGTCCCTCGAAGGGGCGGTGGCCGTTCGGACGGGAGACCGGACGCCTACCTGGAGGTGCGCGGTGCCTTCGGGGTCTGGGCCTTGGCAGCGCCGGCCTTCGAGGCTTGCGTCTTCGGAGCCTCGGCCGTGGCAGCTTCCGTCTTCGGAGCTTCGGCCTTCGCAGCCTCGGGAGCGGCGGCCGGCTTCGCGGCGGCTGCGGGAACCGACCCGGTCGTGGCCTCCTTGACCGTCGATCGCGCCCCGTTCGCCGACGCGGGAGTGTCCCCGGCCACCGGCGGGACGACCGTCTGTGCTGCGGCGGACTCGGGCGTCGTCGACGGCGCCGCCTTCTTCGTCGTGCGGCGCGTGCTCGTCGACGGCGTCTTCGTGGTCTTCGCGGTCGCCGTTGCCTTTGCCGCCGGCTCGGTCGCCACGACCGGCTCGGCCTTGGCCGCGGATGCCGGACGCGGGGTCGACCCGGCCGCCGACGTCGTCGCGGGGATGGCCGCCGTGCGGACCACGACGCGCTCGACGGGTGCGTCGACGACCGTCATGAGGTTCTCGACCGCCGTCGCGTACTGGACCCAGGACGCGAGGACCATGCGGGCGGCGTCGGTCTGGACCTCCACATAGGCCTCCCATGCATCGATCCCGGAGTCGACGAGCACCGCGACACCCGGCATCTCCCAGGGCTCGACGGCGTTCTGCCAGGCACGCGCGTAGTCGAGTACGGCGCGCTTCGACCGGTCGACGGAGGACACCATGCGTCCGGCGACGTGGATGAGGGGATCGGTGGTCGCGCTGGCCATGTGGGGCTCCTTGATTTGTCGACCGTCGTCAGACGGATGAGGTCGATGTGTGGTCGGCGGCGCCGGAATCGTCGTCCGACAGCTCCGGCGAGGTGGCCCGGAACCCGCGGTACACCGCGAGCAGAGCCTGTTTCTGGTCGTCGGTCAGCCGCGCGTCCGCGAGGATCGAGGCCTCCGTCGGGGCCGGCGGCTCGGAGGCCGCGGCCGGGGTGCGGAACCATCCCGCCTGTTCGAGCAGCGTCTCCGCCGACAGGTCGAGCGCGCGGGCGATCGAGTTGATCACCCGCATCGAGGGCTCGTGGAGCCCGCGCTCGAGCTGGCTGAGATAGGCGTTCGACAGATCCGTCAGACCGGCGAGCTCACGAAGCGAGAGCTTCGCGAGCTTGCGCTGGGTGTGGATGAAGCGGCCGAGTTCCTCGACGCCGGTGCGCCATGGATCGTCTGACGTGCTCATGGTCAGTGCTCGGCCGGGGTCGGGACTACTTGGAGGCCTTGGGGGCGTCCTTGAGGACCGGGGCGGCGGCGGCAAGCACGTCGTTGGCGAACTTGCGGTTGGCCTCGAGGACCTCGGCGTAGAAGTCGAAGCTGGTCTTCACGACCTCGTCGGCGCTGGGGATGACGCCCTTGGGGAGCTCGGGGAGCTTGGGAAGGGCGGGCAGGTCCGCGGGGATCGCCTTCTGGGCGGCCTCGGCCCAGGCGGAGACGGCCTCGACGAGGACGGCCTGTCCCTGCTTGATGGCCTCGATGGTCTTGTCCTGCGCGGCCTTGGTGTATTCGATGGTGCTCTGTGCCATGTCGATCTCCTGAATCTGAGGGGGTATGCGTTCACAATAGTACGCAAATGCCCACTCTGTCAAGCGGACCGCGAAAGTGGTCCGGGCCGCGGGGTCCCCGCGGCCCGGAACCGGCTCACTTCTCGAGGACGTAGGAGCCCGGCGCGCTCTCGATCGGCGGGTGCTCCTCACTGCCCATCGCGGGCGGCGGCACCATCTTCCCGCCGCGCGTGTCGATCCACTCGGCCCAGTCCTCCCACCACGATCCGGCGTGGTGCGTGCTGGAGGCGAACCAGGCGTCGGGGTCGGCGGGCAGGTCGTCGTCACCGGTGCGGTACCACGCCTTCGGGGTGGGCGGGTTGATGATCCCGGCGATGTGTCCCGACGAGCTGAGGACGAAGTGCGGCGACGCGTTCTTCAGGACCTGGGTGGTGAGGTAGGACCCCTTCCAGGGCGTGATGTGGTCCTCCTGGGCCGTGAGGACGTAGATGTCGTCCTTCACCTTGCCCGGGTCGAGGGTGACCCCGGCCAGCTTCATGCGTCCGTTGGCGAAGGCGTTCTCCCGGTAGCACGAGCGCACGTAGAACGAGTGCATGCGCTCCGGCATCCGGGTCCCGTCGCCGTTCCACGACAGGATGTCGAACGGCGGCGGGTCCTGACCCATCAGCCAGTTGTTGACCACGTAGTTCCAGACGAGGTCGTTGCTGCGCATGAACGTGAACGTGTTCATCATCTGCGACGACTCGAGGTATCCCGGGCCGGCCATGGCCTCCTCCATGTAGGCGAGGGACTGCTCGTCCGTGAACGCCGCCAGGCGCCCGGGGTCGCTGAAGTCGGTCAGCGTGTTGAGGAACGTCGCCGAGCGCACCCGGTCGTCGCCCTTCTCGGCCAGATAGCTCTGCATCATCGCCGTGAGGGTCCCGCCGAGGCAGATGCCGACCATGTTGACCTGGTCCGAGCCGGTGATGTCCTGGATGACATCGAGCGCCGCGAGCGGACCCCGCGTGAGGTAGTCGTCGAACGAGACGTCCCGGTCCGCGGAGGTCGGGTTGTGGTAGCTGATGCAGAACACCGTGTGGCCGTGGTTGACGGCCCACTCCACGAAGCTGCGGCCCGGCGCCATGTCGACGATGTAGTACTTGTTGATCCACGGCGGGCTGATCAGGATCGGCACCTCGTGGACCGTCTCGGTCGTCGGCGCGTACTGGATCAGCTCCATGAGCGCGTTGCGGTAGACGACCTTGCCCGGGCTGACCGCGAGGTCCTTCCCCACGGTGAACGCGTCCTTGCGGACGTGACGGGGAAGCCCGCCGTTGGTGGCCAGGTCGTCGATGAACGTGCGTGCGCCACGGAAGAGGCTGAGCCCGCCGGTCTCGAGGGCCCGCTTCTGCGCCGCGGGGTTCGTGATGAGGAAGTTGGTGGGCGCGAGGGCGTCGACCACGACCTCCGTGCCGAACCGCACCTTCTCGTGCGTGATCTCATCGACCTCGGCCGCCTCGACCAGCTCGGTCAGCAGCTTGCTCCAGAGCAGGTACCCCTGCAGGGCGGCGAAGTACGCCGGGTTCCCCTTCCAGGTCGCATCCGCGAAGCGCCGGTCCTTGCGACCCGGGGTCTCCGGTCCCTCGACGTCCTCGCCCAGCACGCGGGAGGTCGTCGCCGACGCCGCGGCGAGCATCCCCGTCATGAAGCGGGCCCCGGCCGCGAACAGCGTCTGCGGCTTCGCCGCAAGGCTGGAGAACGCCTCGTAGCTCGCGCGACCGATGCCGAGCGGGTCGATCTGCGAGAGGACCGAGTCGAGCGCGGGGCGCTTCTCGGGGCCGTCGGACGTGCCGTTGGACGAACTCACATTGTCACCTTTCCGGAGTTGTGCTCCACACCGGTGGAGCGACATTTTGTGACCGCTGCCCCGCCGGGCGGACCCGTCCGGCGATGCGCCGGGTCCGCCGTCGCGGGCGACATGCGTCTAGGACGCGGCGCGGGGGCGTACGGTGGCCTCGCCGACCAGCACGGTGGTGTCGCCGACGGTGGCGACGGTGTCGAGGACGACGCGCTTCTTCTCGAGGACGATCTCCTTGACGGTCACCGTGCCGGTCACGACGTCGCCCGGGCGGACGGGAGCGGTCCACTTGAGCGTCTGCCCCATGTAGAGGGCGCCGGGCCCCGGCAGCTCCGTGCCGAGCACGGCCGAGATGATTCCGGCCGTCAGGATCCCGTGGGCCACGCGGCCCTGGAGGATCGACTTCTCGGCCCACTCGCGATCGACGTGGGCGGGGTTGTCGTCACCCGAGATGCGGGCGAACGTGTCGATGTCCGACTGCGTGATCGTGCGAGTGAGGCTCGCGGTGTCGCCCACCGAGAGCTCCTCGATGGTCTTGCCGTCCCCATAGGAGTGGAAGCCGGGTGCCACTGGGCGCTGGGCCGCGGCCTCGAGGGGGCGTCGCCACATGATGAGGCTGCGGTGCCAGATCTGGCCCGCGTCGTCGAGCATGCCCGCGAGGAGTTCGAGTGACGCCTCGGCCGCCTTGGCGGCGGCGTCGATGACGCCCTCGGGACTCGGGCTATCCGATGACGGGTTCGTCGCGGACGGTTCGGTTGCCATTCATCTCTCGTTTCATCGGCCTGGTGGGGATGCGCTCCGACGGGACGGAGACCACCGCGGCGGAGTGGTCAGGAGGTCGTGTCGGATGCGCGAGCTGCGTCGGCCGACGGGACCTCGTCCTCGGCGGGCGCGGGGTACTGCGGAAAGACCTCCTCCAGCATGTGTTGATCCCCCCGGAGCGCGTGGGCCCATCCGGTGAGCGTGAGTCGCCCCGCCTCGGTCACGCTGTAGCGCCGCCGGGCCGGTCCACCGTTGGTGGTGTCCCAATCGGACTCGAGGAGGCCGTCCTTCTCCAGCTGCCGGAGCGTGCGATAGACGCTCCCGGGATCGATGGCCTCGAACCCGAACAGCGTGAGACGGCGGATGAGCTCGTAGCCGTGACTCTGCCACTGGTCCAGCGACAGGAGGAGGAACGGCTGAAGCCAGTTGCGGGGTTGACCGTTGACATCGGGGACGGACGGGTTGTCTGACTTCTGGGTGCTCATAGGGGCATTATGCCAATAGGAGCGTGTCATACAACCCTCCTATTCCGGGTCATTCGTCCTTCCTGTACACGACGGCCGTGACGGCGGACGCGGCGCGGAATGTGCCGCAATCGACGGGAGAAGCGCGCACCGGATGCCCAATTGCGTCCCGATTTGTGGCACCCTGGAGACTTGACCATGAATGGGGACACCGCATGAAGCCGCGCCCGATCGAACGCATCGAAATCGTGTGCGAGTCGTGCGGCCTCATCGCGGAGCTCTACCGGCCGAAGAACGCGCCCCGGCCCAAGCTGTGCGACTGCCCGGAGCCCCAGAAGGTCGTGCCCTCCACGCGCCCCCGGCTCTGCATCCACTGCGACACGCGCCTCAACCGGTACAACCCCCCCCCCCCCCCCCCTCCCCCCCCCCCCCCCCCCCCCCACCCCGCCCCCCCCCCCCCCCCCCCCCCCCCCCAGGGGGGGGGGGGGGGGGGGCCCCCCGCCGCATCTAGGATCCGTCGCCGTGCGGGGACGCCGGCGCGTCCGGGTCGCGCAGGAGCCGCGGGACGCGGGCACGCTCGTCCGCGGTGACGGGATACATCGGGGAGACCAGGATGGTGTCGCCGTCCTCGGAGAGGTCCCGGGCCCGGGCGATCGCGTTCCCCAGATCGGGCTGGGCGCCGACCGCGTGCCGGCAGCCCGCGAACCGGCCGGCCGCGTCGCCGAACGGGACGACGGCCCGTACCGTGGCATCGATCATGCGCAGGGCCTCATGCTCGGCCGCCGCCTCCTCCAGGGAACGGTGCACCATCCGCCCGCCGACCCGCCGTCGTCCGCCTGCCACGAGGACCGTCCGCCCGGGAGGACAGCGCCGCAGGGCCTCGATCACCTTCCGGGGCGTGGCGCAGCACGAGTCGTCGATGAGGACCCGGCCGTGCCACTCCCCCACGCGGTTCATGCGGTGTGGCGGCGCGGGACAGGCACGGACCCCGCGGGCGACCGCCGGTCCGTCCACGCCGAGCGCGACGGCCGTCGCCGCCCCCGCGATGAGCGACCCCGGGTGCGTTCCGTCCGGCGCGTCGTCCACCCGCATCACCGGAGAGGGATCCCCCGTCCCGGAGGCGATCCAGAGCCGCCCGGCATCGATCCAGGCGCCGCGGTGGACGGGATGAAGGATCGAGAACTCCGCGTCGACCACCCAAGCGGAGCCGGAACGGCGCCGGAGCGCCGAGTCGGCGCCGGCCACGACACGGCCGGCACGGTCCAGCATGCCGACCTTCGCCGACTCATACGCGGCCAGCGACCCGTGGAACTCGATGTGGTCCGACCAGAACGCAGTGAGCACCCCGACCATCGGCCCTCTCCAGGAGCGCATGAAGCAGAGATGCGTGCTGGTGAGCTCGGCCACGACGATCTCGGCGTCGTCCGCGCGTCCGTCGAGAAGTGAGTGGTCGGGCCACGCGTTGGCGAGCCGGGCCGACGCCATGGCCACCCGCCGCCCGGCGGCGCGGAGGATCGAGGCCACCAGATGGGAGGTCCCGGTCTTCCCGCCGGACCCCGTGACGGCCACGACGGGCAGATCGAGGTCCTCGAGGATCAGCTGCGCCGGGACGATCACGTCCACGCCCGATGCGCGTGCGCGCCGGACGTGGTCGGCCACCTCGGCCGTCCACTCGTCGACCACCATGACGTCGGGGACGGGCGTCCGGAGCGCCTCCTGCTCGGACGCGACGCGCGAGACGCGTGCGCCGCGCCTCTCCAGCAGCGCGGTCGCCACGTCCGCGTCGGGGCCGGTGCCCACCACCATCGCGCGTCGATCCGCGTCGTCCTTCATGGGCGGACCGTAGCCGTCGAATGCCTGCGTCGCCGCGGTCCGGGTCCCGCCGCGCCGGGCATTCACCCGGGGTGACTGACACGATTGGCGACGTGGCCATCCGAAACGTCATCTTCGACTTCTACGGAACCCTCGCCCGTGCGGCGCATCCGACACCGAGCCTGACGGAGCTCCTGTCCATGCTCGGGGTCGACGTGACACCCGAGGTGGCCGACCGCTGGCACGTGGAGCGCCTGGACGGCGTCGTCCACGCCGAGGCGAGCGCCTCCCGCGAGACCTACGAGGAGTGGGAGGAGGACCGCTGGCGGAGGATGCTGGCCGACTGCGGTGTGACGTGCAAGCACGCGGCGAACCTGATGAACGCGATCCGCGTCCAGGTCCGCGGATTCCACGTCGCGTCCTACCCGGAGGCCGGTGCGGTGCTGGAGGAGCTCCGCTCACGCGGACTCCGGGTCGGCGTCTGCTCCAACTGGCACTGGGATCTGGACCCGTATCTGCAGCAGGCCGAGATCTCCGGCCTCGTCGAGCTGGCCGTCACGTCCGCCCGCGTCGGCGCCCGTAAGGACCATCCCCTGATCTACAGCCGGACCCTCGAGGCGATGGACGCCGTGTCGGCGGAGTCCGTGTTCGTCGGCGACTCCTGGCGGCCGGATGTGATCGGTCCCCTGGCCAACGGATTCGTCCGTGCGGTCCACATCGACCGCGGCCGTGGCGCACAGGACGACCTGCCGCCGGGGGCGATCCGGGTCGCGGATCTCTCCGGGGTGCTCTCGATCGTCTGATCCTCCCCGGCCTCCGGATCCGTCGCACCGGAGGTCCGCCCCAGCCGATCCCCCCTCCGGAGGCAGGGAGGCGAGGGGTACAGATCGAAACTGACGACGTCGGCCGGATGACCGTTACCCTTCCCGTGCCGTCGGACGAGGATCGTGGAGCGACTCACCGCAGAGGGCCCGCTGGACGTCAACGGTTGGCACGAGCCCACCGCCAGGCTGCGACGCCTGCAGCGTCTCCAGGTGGTGATCCTGGCGGTTCTCTGCCTGGGCAGCGTCGTCGTCGTCGCGGTCCTCGGCCGCAGCACCCTGGTCAGCTACGACCGCCAGCGGGAGACGAACGACCGGCTGCAGCGCCTGATGCTGTCCAGCGACAGCATGATCGCCGTCGAGAGCCGGATCTGGCGCAGCCGCGCCGAGGGCACGGCACTGCCGGTCCTGGACTTCCTGACGTCGTACCGGGACTTCCGGCAGACCGCCCTCGAACTGGCCGATGAGAGGACCGGAGGCGACACCCCGGAGGTCGTCGACGCGCGCGCACGCGTCGTCGGCGCCATCCATGAGGTGGACCGGATCAGCACAGCGTTCATCACCGACGGAGACGCACTGCACGGCGACGCGGACACCGCCCTCCGCCGGGTGGCCGGACCCGCGGACGATCTGCGCGCGGGGATGACCGCCTGGATCTCCGCGGCCGTCGACGCCAGTAACGCGGCGGACGCATCGAACCGCAGTCAGGTCGTGCGGCTGCGGTGGACGATCCTCGCGATCCTCGGCCTCGTCTTCCTCTCCGGCCTGTGGCTCTGGCTGATGGTGGACCGGGCGCGGGCCCGCCTCATCCGGTCGCTGGAGGAGAGCGAGGAACGGTTTCGGTCCCTCGTCAAGAACTCCAGCGATGCCGTCATGCTCGTCGATCCGACGGGGACCATCCGATATGCGTCGGACGTCGCCGACCGGCTGTTCGGCATCTCGCCCAAGGCCCTCGTGGGGACGTCGATCATCGACCTGGTGGCGCCGGAGGACACCAGTCGCATGAGTGACTTCGCGCTGCGCGGCGGCGACACGTTCACGCACGAGTCGCCCGTCACCTGGCTGATGCGCTGCCCGGACGGTTCGCTGCGCTACATCGAGTCGGTGGGGATCGACCAGACGGACGACGACTCGGTCCGCGGCATCGTCATCAACAGCCGGGACGTGACGGATCGCCGCGAGATGGAGCTCATGCTGGAGCACCGCGCCTTCCACGACACGCTCACCGACCTGGCCAACCGGGCCCTCTTCGAGAACCGCGTGGACCACGCGCTCGCGGCGATCCCCCGTTCGGACGCGATGGCCGCGGTCCTGCTGGTCGACCTCGACGACTTCAAGACGGTCAACGACAGCCTTGGCCACCAGGCGGGCGACGCCATGCTCATCGAGATCGCCAACCGCCTGCGATCGGCGCTGCGCTCCAGCGATACGGCCGCCCGCCTGGGCGGCGACGAGTTCGCCGTCCTGGTCGAGTCCTGCACCGAGGTTGAGGAGATCCAGTCCCTGGCGGACCGCATCACGCGCCTCATCAGAGAGCCCATCCTCCTCGAGGGACACGAGCTCGTCATCCGGTCCAGCATCGGCATCGCCACGGATGTCACGGGGGAGGCGACCGCCAACAGCATGATGCGCGACGCCGACGTGGCCATGTACGCCGCAAAGGCCCACGGCGGAGGCGGCTGGGCGGTCTACGAGTCGTCGATGAACGAACGCGCCTCGGAACGCCTCGGGCTGATCAACGATCTGCACCGCGCGATGGGCCGCGACGAGCTGTTCCTCGATTACCAGCCGATCGTCAACCTGCGGACCGGTCGCATCGCGGGCATGGAAGCCCTGCTGCGCTGGCGCAGTCCGGAGCGCGGATCGGTCAGCCCCCTCGAGTTCATCGGTCTCGCCGAGGAGACCGGCCTGATCCGCGACATCGGGACGTGGGTCCTCGACACCGCGATCTCGCAGATGGCGATCTGGCTCCGGACGATCCCGGACATCGACGACGTCCGCCTCGCCGTCAACGTCAGCATCCGGCAGTTCGAGGACCCGGGCTTCTCGGCCGTCGTCGCGGGCGCCCTCCTGGGCCACGGCGTACCGGGGCGTCAGCTGACGCTCGAGGTCACCGAGCACGCGCTCGCCCGCGACCACGAGGCTGTGCGCCTGCAGATGGCCGGCCTGAAGGATCTGGGCGTCACGCTCGCCATCGACGACTTCGGCACCGGATACTCGTCGCTTGCGTATCTGGCCAACCTGCCGATCGACATCGTGAAGATCGACCGGGGCTTCGTGGAGGGACTCCGGCACGGCTTCCGCGACATGCGGATCGCAGAGATGATCGTGCGGATCGGCCAGAGTCTGCAGCTCACCACCGTGGCCGAGGGGGTGGAGGACGAGATGCAGCTCGGCCTCCTGCGCGAGCTCGGCTGCGCGAACGCACAGGGCTTCCACTACAGCAGGCCCACCACGCCCGACGCGATGGGTGCGATGCTCCGTGACGGCATCCCGCCGATGACGACCGCATCACGCCGCGACCCCGGGAAGGACGAGACGGATGAATGACCGCACGATCACCACATGGGGCACGGCGACACGATCGGTGGTGCCCGACGTCGCCGTCTGGTCGGCCGTCGTGCGCGCACGGCGCCCCAGCGTCCGGGACGCCTACTCCGCGTGCGCGGAGGCGCTGACGGCCCTCCATGCACACCTCTCGGATGCGGCCGGCCCGGAGGCCCGGATCTCGGCGGGCGGGATCTCGGTGTGGCCGGCCTGGGATGACGCGCGGTCCCGGCAGACCGGCTACGAGGCGACGGGACGCGTACGCATCCGTGCCGCCGTGGACGAGGCCTCCCGCCTGGGCCAGTCCGCGATGGACGAGGGGGCCGACGAGCTCGACGATCCGGTCTACGAGGTGTCGGATCTCACCCGCATCCGCGACGACCTCGCGGCGGACGCCGTGCGTTCGGCACGCGCCCGCGCGGAGATCATGGCCGGCGCCGCGGGTGTGCGGGTGGGCGGGGCGCTTCTCATCACGGACGACGCCGCCGAGACGGCTGTGCCCTTCCCCACCCCGCGCGGAGTCGGATCTCCTGCGGCCCGGGCAATGGCCGTGGCACCGGTGCTCGCCCCGGAATCGGACGTGATCACCGCGGCGGTCCGCGTCACCTTCGCGATGCTGGAGGACGACCGCTCGGGTGACGCCGGCGTCTGACGGAGACGGGACGGCATCCTCCGGCGCACCGGTGGGGCGGCAGCCGGAACGCCCACCCGGACCGCCGGGCGCACCCTCCGTTCACCACCCGGCAGCACTCGCGGTCGCAGGCATCATCTAAGATCCCCTCGGTTCTCCGATGGGAGGGTGACGAGTGGGTCACCATGTCCTT
>CALMEC010000138.1 GCA_937862675.1 uncultured Actinomycetes bacterium | reverse complement strand
ACCGCGCGCCTCCAGGGGGAGGGCGTGGGGCCCGCCGCCATGCGGGGCGAGCTGACGGCCCGCGCCTCCAATCCGACGGCCGCCTCGGACACTCCGGCCGGGACGACGTCCGGTGCCACGGGACCAGGGTCCGAGGAGGTGTCCGACGAGACGATCGCCGACGAGGTCACCCACGATCTGCCCGCCGGCTACGTGCCCGGTGTCGCTCCGACCGCGGACCTCGCGGCGACGCTGCGGAGGTCGCAGGAGCGCTTCAACCGGACCCAGCTTCCCGCGGCGACGAACGCCGCGGCCGCGCTCGCGACGAACTCGAGGATCACGTTCACCCGTCAGTCGCAGGTCAGCGACCTGACCAGCGGTGCCATGGATCCGCGCGTCGTCGACATCCTCACCTGGATCGTCGGCCGGCGAAGCTCGATCACCATCACCTCCATGCGCAGCGACCACAACACCTGTGTCGCGGGCAGCAACCCGTGCCGGCGCAGCGCGCACACCGTCGGGCGCGCGGTCGACATCGCCGCGGTCGACGGCGAGGCCTGCACCGGGACCCAGACGGGCAAGTGCGGCATCCTCTACCAGGAGATCGTCAACAGTCTCCGCGGCACCCAGTTCCAGCCCTCGCAGATCATCTACGGCTTCGACCTCTGGCCGGGCGAGTCCTGGAACTTCGAGCTGGGCGACCACCACAACCACATCCACATCGGCTACTGACCCGGCCTCCGGATCGCCGGAGGCTCAGGACCGGGACCGGCCCGGTCCTCCGGCGAGGTCTCGTCGTCAGATCGACATGAACGAGCCGGTCCCGGTGATCGGCGGCGCCCAGGGATCCGGCTCGTGGTCGTCGTCGACGGCGCGATCCACGTGACGGAGCGCACCGCGTTCCGCCGCGAGCGGCCCGTCGCAGGTCGTGCAGTGGAGCGGGAGTGCCGCGGCCCAGTCCGGGGAGGGGAGATGGTCGGCGTCGCGATCGCATGCCGCCACCACACCGTCCTGGACGTGAATGAGCCGGCCGCCCGCCGGATGGCGCTTCAGCTCGGCACCGCACGCGGAGCAGGTCACCCGGTCCAGGCCGGGTCGCGGGCCGCTCATGCGCGCCGGCCCGGGGCGGGGCGGGCGGTGAGGCGGACGTCCGCCGCGGTGGCGCCGTCCCCGGCCATCACGCGACCGCGTCGCGGGCGGCGCGGCGGAGTGCCGTCTCTGCCACGATCTGGTCGAGGAGGGCGGTCAGGTCGGCACCGCGGTGCGACGAGGGCTGAAGCGATCTGTCGTCGCCGAACTCCGTGAAGATCGAGAGCGAGACCTGGGCCCGTACGTCGACCATCCGGAAGTTCGCGACGATCTGCCGCCACTGCTCCACCGCACGCACGCCGTTGTCCGACCCGTAGGAGACGAAGCCGACGGCCTTGTCCATCCACTCCGGGGCCAGCGAGTCGACCGCGTTCTTGAACGCGCCCGGCACGCCGTGGTTGTACTCGGGCGTCACGAAGATGAAGCCGTCGCAGGAGTCGACCGCGGCGCTCCAGCGGCGAACCTCGGCCGACCCGTACTCGCGATTGGCCCGCGCCGGGTTGGTTCCCGAGGTGAGGAGCGGAACCTCGAAGTCGCGCAGGTCGATCAGCTCGAACTCGGCGTCGGTCCGCTGTCCGGCCGCGTCGGCCACCCAGCGTCCGACGATCTCGCCGAGACGGACCTCCCGGATGGAGCCGATGACTATCCCGATCTTCACGCGTCCTCCCGGTGATCTGCGGACTGCTGGGAGAAGGATAGGCCGACGGCCGTGCGTCGCGTCTCCGCGGCGGCCCGGCGGGACGCGAACGCATGGCCGCCCGTCCGGTGACGGTCCTCGCCGGACGGGACCTTTCCGACCGGGGTGGGGGTGGGTCTGCCCGCCCCCTTGGTCTGG
>CALMEC010000137.1 GCA_937862675.1 uncultured Actinomycetes bacterium | reverse complement strand
CGACCGCGTCCAGATCGAGCGGGGCGGGGCGGAGGAGCAGATGGATCTCTTGGGCGAGGTGTCGCCCGGCCCCGACCTGGGCGCCGATCGAGCGTTCGCCGATGACCGCGCCGTCGCGGACAAGCGCGAGGCTCGGAGCAGGGGTTGCGGTGTCAAACGAGAGCGTGATCAATGGCGTCCTGGATGGCCGCGCGACGGCGGTCGTCCACAACCTCGAAGGCTAGCAACCGCTCGTCGCCGCCCCCGTGGGCGATGTCCACCACGAGCGTCGGCGTGCCGACGACCCCCCCGAGGGCGTCCGGCCACTCGATGAGCACCACCGCACCGGCCATCTCCGCGAGATACAGGCCGGCCTCCTCGTCGTCGACGTCACCCAGCCGGTATGCGTCGAGATGCGCGACGGGAACACGTCCCTCGTAGCGCTGGGCGACCGTGAACGACGGGCTGGTGACGTGATCCCGCACCCCGAGCGCCCGGGCGACGCCCCGCACGAAGGTGGTCTTCCCCGCGCCGAGGTCGCCGCGCAGGAGCACCACGTCGCCGACGTCGAGGACGGCACCGACGGCCCTCCCCAGGCGCTCGGTCTCGGCCGCACCGGGTGTCCGCACCGGGGTCAGAAGAGCCCCAGCTGCTCGTGCTCCGCCGGCTGCGGCCCCGGCGTCGCAGCCTCGGGCGACGCATGCGGGGCCGTGAGCGGCACCTGAGGGACCTCGGCGAGCGGCGTGACCGGTTCGGCGACGCCGAGCAGTTCCGGGATCCGGGAGAAGTCCTCCTGGAGCGTGTCCAGCATCGATGGGGTGTAGAGGGCCGCCGCGGGATGGAACAGCGGGTACAGGAGCACCTCGTGCCCGCCCACCGTGATGGGCAGCTCACATCCGTGGACCCGGCTGATGGAGTCCGTCCGCCCCGAGATGAGCTTGGTGGCGAAGTTGCCCAGCGTGCAGATCATGCGCGGGCGGATGATGCGCACCTGTTGGAACAGATGTGCCTCGCATGCCTCGATCTCGGACGTGAGCGGATCCCGGTTGCCGGGGGGACGGCACTTGAGGACGTTCGCGATGAAGACGTCGTCCCGGGTCCATCCCACCCCGGCCAGCAGACGGTCCAGGAGCTTCCCCGCCTGACCCACGAACGGCAGGCCGCTCCGATCCTCGTGGTACCCGGGCGCCTCCCCCACGAACATGACCTCGGCGGCCGGGTTCCCGGCTCCCGGGACAACGTTCGTACGGGTCTGATGCAGTGCGCAGCGAGTGCACCCCACGACCTGAGCGGCGTGATATTCGGCGATTGCACCGGCACGCGAATCCATTGCTGGCGAGACTAGCGAGCGCGCCGGATACCTCCATGCGCACACGGTGGGACGGCGCCGACCGGCTTTGCCGGATCGTGCCTTTCACTCGCTCGCCCCATGGGGTACACTCGCCGGGAGTCACGCAGTACGCCTGGTATCCGAATCGGAACTGGAGCCTCATCTGATGACAGTCGAGCGATCCTGTGCGGTCGTGTGTCCGTGTGCCGGAACGGGACCCGCGAGGTAACCGTTCCCATGACCGGGACGCACCAGACCACCACGTTGCCCACCGTGGTACGGACCCGCGACGATCTGCGGGAGCTGCTTCGCACCCGCCGTCGTGAGGGGCGGCGCATCGGTTTCGTACCGACCATGGGGGCGTTCCACGAGGGGCACCTCTCCCTCATGCGCCTGGCCGGCCGGGGCGACGACCACGACGTCGTGGTGAGCCTCTTCGTGAACCCCGCACAGTTCGCGCCCACCGAGGACCTCTCCGCCTATCCGCGTGACGAGGAACGCGATCTGCGGATGGCGGCCGACGCCGGCGTGAGCATCGTCTACGCCCCTCCGGTCGACGAGGTCTACCCCGGGGGATTCGGCACCACGGTCACGGTGTCCGGCCCGACCGGGACCCTCGAGGGCGCATCACGCCCCGATCACTTCGCCGGGGTGGCCACGGTGGTCACCAAGCTCCTCACCCTCGTGGCACCCGACCGCTTCGTCGTGCGGGGCCAGGAGGTGCAGGTGAATGCCGACCCGGCCACCGGCCCGGTGACGCAGTTCGGCGGCGGCTACACCGGCGTGGCCGACCTGGCCGCCGGCGATGCGGTGGAGGTGCACGGCGTGATCGTGCCCGAGGGCAGCGGCAGCCGGGTGCGCGCCACGCGCATCGAACGCCTGGCGGCACTGCCGGCCTACCTGAAGGCCAGCGGCCTGG
>CALMEC010000136.1 GCA_937862675.1 uncultured Actinomycetes bacterium | reverse complement strand
CGCCCGCGGACATCGACGAGGACGAGGCGGCCGTACTGCTCCGCGACGAGCGCATCGAGAAGCTGCCGCTCATCGACGCGGACGGACGCCTGGCCGGGCTGATCACGATGCGCGACCTCCTGCAGCGCAAGGAACGTCCCACCGCGACGAAGGACGGACGCGGGCGTCTCTCGGTGGCGGCCGCCATCGGCGTGCGCGGCGATCACCTGGAGCGCGCACGCGCCCTGGTCGACGCGGGGGCCGACGCCCTCGTGCTCGACATCGCGCACGGCCACATGGAACAGGCCCTGGAGGCAGTGGCCGCGGTCTCCGCCCTCGTCGCCCCCGTCGAGGTCATCGCCGGCAACGTGGCCACCGCCGAGGGCGCCCGGGATCTCATCGCCGCCGGCGCGAAGGCGATCAAGGTCGGCGTCGGCCCCGGGTCCGCATGCTCCACCCGGGTGGTGGCCGGGGTGGGCGTCCCGCAGTTCACCGCGGTGCGTGAATGCGCCGAGGCGTGCCGCGAGCACGGGATCCCCGTCGTCGCCGACGGCGGCATCCGCGCCGGCGGCGACGTGGCCAAGGCCATCGGTGCCGGGGCCGACACCGTGATGGTGGGCAACCTTCTCGCCGGTTCGACGGAGAGCCCGGGGACCGTGGTCAGCCGCGGGGGGGCGCGTGTGAAGGTCTTCCGCGGCATGGCATCCGCCGGAGCGGCGGCCGCCCGGCGCGCCATCGACGGGGATCCGCAGGACGCCCTCGCCCGCGGCGACCAGACGGAGTTCTCACCCATCGTCCCGGAGGGCGTCGAGGCCGTCGTCCCGCTGCGCGGCAGCGCGGCGGACGTGGTGGGCGAGCTCGTCGGCGGCCTGCGGTCGGGCATGAGCTACTCCAACGCGACGACCATCCGGGAGATGCAGGAGCGTGCGCGGTTCGTCCGCATCACGTCGGCCGGCCTGCGCGAGAGCCACCCGCACGACGTGACCATGTGACCGGCACCTGCGCCGTCACTCCGCCGGTGACAGCACAGGTGTCAGTCACTTAACACGCGCGCGACGAACCCGGCCGGCGGCGAAGCGGTCTCACCGGTCGAACAGGCGGAGCTCCGGCTCGCGCAGCCCACGCAGCGCCGCCAGGTTGACCTCGGCCGTGGCCATGCCGCGGTCCCGGGCCAGCGTGACGGCCTGCGGCTTGATCTGCTCGGCCACGAGCATGCCCCGGCACCCGTCCATCCCGTGCTCACCGCGGATGTACTCGAGGTACCGGGTCAGCTGTTCCACTGCGTCGATGGTGCCGACGCGCTTGACCTCGACGGCGAGATACCCGTCCCCGTCGACGCACATGAGGTCCACCGGTCCGATCGGCGTCGGATACTCCCTGCGCACCAGGCTGAGTCCCTCGCCGAGCGTGTGCGGAACGGCCGCCAGCGCCTCCTGCAGGTCCCGTTCCACCCCGTCCTTCTCAAGCCGTGCCGCCGGGCCCATGTCGTGCTCGGAATCCGAGATGACCTCTTCCAGGCGGATCTCGATGGTCTCGAGCTTGGCCGCCGACCCCTTCTCGACGACGATGCTCTCCACCGTCTCGGTGATGCGCGTCGGCGGCGTCATCCAGTTCTCGGGCTTGTAGCCGCCCGCGTCCGAGTGGACCATCACCGCGCCGTCCGACTTCAGCATGATCAGCCGGACCGACATGGGCAGCATGGACGAGACACGTCCCGCGTAGTGGACCTCGCAGCGGGCCACGATCAGGCGCACAGGGGCCACCGTTCGTTCATCGGGCAATCGTACCCGCTGCCCGCGACGCCGAACGGGACGCATCCTGGGCGGAGGGCACCTCGTGTGCGTCGCCGCCCGTCCCGTCGCGTCTGCGAACCGGCCGGCGGCGTCACTCCGGGATGAGCGTCCCCGACGGCGTGTACTCCTTGGCCATGAGCGGGCTCGACAGGACGAAGTCGGCGGTCGCCCGGTTGCACGCGATGGGGACGTTGTAGACGACCGCGATGCGCAGGAGCGCCTTCACGTCCACGTCGTGCGGCTGCGGCTCCAGGGGGTCCCAGAAGAACACCACCAGGTCGAGACGGTGCTCGGCGATGGCCGCGCCGATCTGCTGATCGCCGCCGAGCGGGCCGGAGAGGAACGTCGAGACCGGCAGGCCGAGCTCCAGCGCGATCATGGTGCCCGTCGTCCCGGTGCCGAACAGCTCGTGCTTTTCGAGGGTCCCCCGGTTGAACCGCGCCCAGTCGACGAGTTCCGCCTTTCGATTGTCGTGCGCGACGAGGACGATCCGGCGGCGGGTGGGCATGGGCGACGGCTTCACGGCGCTCTCCCTTCGACGAGTGGCCGACCCAGTATGACGTGAATCATCCATCGACGCACACCCATGCGGGGTCCGGTCGGCGGTTTCACACCACCGGCCGGGCGCCGGTCAGGGCACCGCCCCTCCGCGGACGCGTGGTTCTGCGACCACATCGCGGGGTGCATCGCCGGCCGATGACGACGACGATATTTCCTCCCCGGGACAACTAGACTCGCGGGCGCCCTTGTGAAGGAGGATCCGTGGTTTCGAAGCTCGCCCCACCAGAGCTCTGCATCTCGAATGTCCGTGCCCTGTCCATCGATGCGATCGAGCCCGCCAACAGCGGTCACCCCGGCGCGCCCATGGGGTTGGCGCCGGTCGGCTGGACGCTGTTCACGACGGCGCTCCGCCACAACCCGGCCAATCCCCAGTGGCCCAACCGGGACCGGTTCGTGCTCTCGGCCGGCCACGCGTCGATGCTCCTCTACTCACTGCTGCATCTCACCGGCTACGACCTCCCGCTCGACGAGATCAAGCGCTTCCGCCAGCTGGACAGCATGACCCCGGGGCATCCCGAGTACGGGATGACACCCGGGGTGGAGACCACCACGGGTCCGCTCGGTCAGGGATTCGCGAACGCCGTCGGGATGGCGCTCGCGGAGTCGATGCTCGCGGCGCGCTTCAACCGTGACGGGCACACGATCGTCGACCATCGGACCTGGTGCATCTGTTCCGACGGCGACCTGATGGAGGGCATCTCGCACGAGGCCGCCTCCCTGGCCTCGCATCTGCGGCTGGGCAAGCTGATCGCGATCTACGACGACAACGACATCAGCCTCGACGGCCCCACGTCCCTGAGCTACACGGAGTCCACGTCCGCCCGGTTCGAGGCGTACGGCTGGCGCGTCCTGCGCATCACCGACGGCAACGACCTGGACGAGATCAACACCGTCCTGGCCGAGGCCCAGCGGTCCGACGGCCGACCGACCCTCGTCTCCTGCCGCACGATCATCGGTTTCGGCGCACCGGGCAAGGAGGACACCAGCGCCGCCCACGGCTCCCCCCTCGGAGCCGAGGAGGCCGCTGCCGCCAAGGCCTCGTACGGATGGCCCACCGACCAGCCGTTCCTCATCCCGGACGAGGTGGACGCGTGGCGCGAGGAGATGATCACGCGCGGCACCGACCTGGAGGAGGCATGGGAGACCGAGGTCGACGCATACCGCGAGCATGATCCCGAGCTCCACGCGGAGTTCGTCCGCACGCTCGCCGGCGACCTGCCGGACGACTGGGAGCGTGCTCTGCCCGAGTTCGGCCCGGACGACGCAATGGCGACGCGCGCCGCCGGAGGAAAGGTGATGAACGCCATCGCGTCCACGCTCCCGGAACTGGTTCAGGGTGCCGCGGACCTCTCGTCGTCCACCTCCACCACCCTGAAGGGCGGCGGGACGGTCTCGGGCGAGGACTACAGCGGACGCAACATCTACTACGGCGTCCGCGAGCACGCGATGGGGGCGATGACCAACGGCATCGTGCTCCACGGCGGATTCCGCCCGGTCGCGTCGACCTTCCTCCAGTTCTTCGACTACATGAAGAACTCCGTGCGGCTGGCGGCACTGATGGGCATCCCGTCGATCTTCGTCTACACGCACGACTCGGTCGCCCTGGGCGAGGACGGCCCCACGCACCAGCCGATCGAGCACCTGGCCGCGTTGCGCGCCATCCCGAACTGCGTCGTGATCCGGCCCGCCGACGCCAACGAGACATCCCAGGCATGGCGGATCGCGATCGAGCGGCAGGACGGGCCCACGGTCCTCGTCCTGACCCGTCAGGCCCTGAAGCCGCTCCCGGTCGAGCCCGAGGTCGACCAGGGCGCCTACACCGTGGCCGACGGCGACGACTGCACCCTGATCGCGACCGGGTCGGAGGTCGGTGTGGCACTTGACGCCCGCGAGCTCCTCGCGTCTGCGGACATCTCCGCCCGGGTGGTCAGCATGCCGTCCTGGGAACTCTTCGCGGAGGAGGACGAGGACGTCATCGACGAGGTCCTGCCCGACGGGCCGCCGCGCTTCTCCATCGAGGCCGCGGCGACCTTCGGCTGGGAGCGATGGGCCGACATCGTCATCGGCATCGACTCCTTCGGGGCGTCGGCCCCCGGTCCGGAGGTGCTCGCCCACTTCGGGATCACCGCCGAAGCGGTCGCCGCTGAGGTCGTCCTGTGGCTGGATGAGCTGAGCGACGACGACACCGAGGTAGACTGACCCTCAAGTTGAGGGTCAGATAATGAGCGTGCCGGGCACGTCAACCCGTGTCCGGCACGCTCACGTTCCCACTGGCGATACCCCTCCTGAGCAGGGATTTTTCGCTGCGTGAATGAGCCCGGCGTCATATGACGCCGATCGGCACGTCACCACCCGTCAGGGCGATATCGATCCCGCGACGCCCACCCGGCCCGACGGGCCAGGCCAGCCGATGGCCCCGCCAGAGAACCGGACGTCCCGACGCCCACCGGCGTCGTACGGCTCAGACCAGCTCGCGGACGGCACGGTCGACGGCCTCAGCGGCCGCCTCGTCACCCCGGCTCCGTTCCTCGTCGGACGTCTCGAACGGGCTCTCACCGTGAAGGGTGTCCGTGGCATCCGGTCCGACGACCCCCCGGGCGTCGGCCATCCACGCCTCGGGGATCGTCTCGTCGAGGGTGACGCCGTCGCGATCCTGATGGAGAACAGCGAGCACATGCACGCGGTGATGTGGGCCGCGCGC
>CALMEC010000135.1 GCA_937862675.1 uncultured Actinomycetes bacterium | reverse complement strand
CGACACTCCAGAGCAGCCCGCACACGGCCGTGACCGGTCCCGCCCGGCGACGACCCAGCGAGAACGTCATCCAGACGCCCATGAGGGCGATGGCCAGTCCGACGTGCTCCTTCGTCGCGCACGCGAGCACCACGGCGATGACGAACACCACGTTGCGCCGGGCGTCGGCCGCCCAGATCGCCCACAGGATCAACGGGATGGCGAGGGTCACGGGGTGGAAGTCGAAGAGCGTGGCCCACTGCGTCGCCGGCAGAAGGAGGACGACGGCCGCGAAGGCGACGGCCGGCACCCGGTTCCCGATCCAGCGCATGCCCAGCAGATAGGCGGGGATCGCAGCGGTGGCGACGATGACCGCCTGCACCACGAGGAGCATCGCCGGGGAGGGCCACACCCACCAGAGGGGGGCGAAGAGCGCCAGGATGGGATCGACATGTCCGCCGAGGCGCGAGACCTGCTCACCGGCGCCGTCCGTCGCGATGAACAGCCCGCCCCGGCTGACGCTCCAGACGGCCTGGACCATGTTCCCCAGGTCGAACCGGGCGGTCCAGAACGCCCGGTGCCGCTGGACGGACAGGAGCGCGAACGAGACCGCGTACGCCGTGACGAGGAATCCGACGGCGAACGCGGGCCAGCGTCGCCGCAGGAGATCCCGCGGAGTCATCGCCGGCGTCCCACCAGCGTCGCCAGTCCCACGAAGACCACCTCGGTGATGATCAATGCGAAACGCAGCCCGACGGAGATGGCGAGCGCCCCGCCCCACGGCAGAGGGCGGGCCGGGACCAGGGCGAGGATGCTGTCGCGGCCGCCGATGCCCGACGGCAGGATGAACGCGACGAAGGAGATCACGAAGGCGAGGAGGAATCCGAACCCGACCTCCATCGGACCGCCGACGGATGGCCCTGCCGCCGCCCTCACCAGTGCCCATACCCCCACGCAGAGGAGCCCGGTTCCGATGGCGTACCGCACCACGAGGACCAGGACCTGACGCTCGTTGAACACCGTCTCCAGGGGGGGACGGCGGACGAGGCGGAGGGCGAACCCGGACAAGAGCCGGAACGGGACCGGATGGAGGGCGAGCAGGATCAGCGGGACGGCGATCAGGATCCACAGGAGGCGCGGATCACCGGGGTTGCCGTATCCCGCCACGTAGCCGATGGCCGGGATGGAGGCGACCCCCAGGCCCAGGATCTATTCGTAGACCGTCACCGCGAGGATCGTGCGCCGCGGCAAAAACCCCTCGAGTGCCATGACGGCACGGCCGATGACGAGCATCACGTTGCCCGGGATGTACCGCGCGATCAGCGACTTCGCCCAGATGGCCAGGTGGACCGTGATCGGCGGATGCTGCGGAGACAGCCACTCGACGGAGCGGCAGTAGGTGAGCCCCTGCCAGGTGTAGCTGAGGATGACCAGCGCGCCGCCGCCGATCAGCCACGCCGGCTGCAGGTGCCACTCGTAGTCGGAGACGGTGTCCCAGTTGCGCCACAGCGCATATGCGAGCGCCGCGACGGCCAGGGCGCCGAAGGCGCCGACGAGGATCTGATGGCGGCGGTTGGGCCGCGGCGCCACGGCGAGCTCGAGGGGGTCGGTCGCCGGTCCGGCGGCGGGATCCCCGGCGCGGGCGGGCTCGTCGATGTCGGGCACGGGGTTCATCGGAATCCTGGGTGCGCGCCCCTGCGGCGGCGTGCCCGCCTAGTGTCCCGCGTCAGGAGTTCGCGTGCCGCCGCCGAGTGGCTCCGCCGTCCGGCCGGGGACACCGCTCCTCGGTGAGACGCCGCCGGGAACCGCCACGGGATCTCCGGCTCCGGTCACTGGACGGGGAGTCCACCCGCGACGAGCACCGTACGCGCCACGTCGGTCACCGAGCCACCGGTGACCTCGACGGCTCCGCGCGCGGTGCGCAGCTGCGGTGTGGTGAACCGGCCGGCGACCGACGTGACCGTCGGGGCGAACGTCGCCGGGGCACCGGCCAGGTAGTGAGCGGATGCGACCGTCACCGGATGCGCCGGAGTGCCCGCGAGCCGCCGCGACGGGTCCTTGAGCGTGAGGAAGGCGGCGCCCGTGACACGCGGTTCGGCGGCGCTCGACAGGACGCAGTCGGCCTTTCCGCGTCGCAGGAGGGTGAACCGCGCCGCGCCGCTCGTCACCAGGACGCGCTTGAACTGGGCGCGCAGGGCCACGAGACCGTCCGCCCGGACCACGTGCTCCGGGGTGGCCGCGTAGACGACGTTCTTGGACACGGAGGCGATGCGGTCCAGCCGGCCGATGCCGAAGCGCTTCATCGCCTTCCGCGAACAGGTGACCGCGGGGGCGTCGTCCGCGGGGGCCCAGGCGACGACCGCCTGTCCCCGTGCCTGCAGGGGCGCGGACAGCGCGGCCCCCAGCCGGGCCTCGCGCCGCTCGACGCTGCGGGCGAGCACGCGGCGTAGGAGGGTCGCCGTGTCGGTGACATAGACGTCCACGGAACCCGCACGCATCGCCGCGTCCGCGGAGAACGCATCGGGGTAGCCGACGCGGGTGACGGAGTAGCCCTGCGCGGTGAGCGCGAGGGCGTCGCCGTCGGCCAGGAGACGCGAGGCGGTCGTGCCGCTGTCGCCGATCGAGACCACAGCGCCCGCGCCGGCGGCCGTCCCGGCGGAGATGCCGACGACGACCAGTCCACCCAGGACCCCGGCGGCGCGCAGGGCCGTCTGCGACATGTGCCGCGCCCTAGACAACGGACACCGGCGTTCCGTAGGCGGCGAAGTTGTAGACGACCGGGGCCTCAGGGGCACCGACGCGGATGCAGCCGTGCGAGGCGGGGTACGCCGGGACCTCGGGGTACTGATGGAAGGCGTAGCCGCCGACGATGTAGCTGGCCCAGGGCAGCCACACGCTGAACGGGTTGGACCAGGACATCCGTTCCTTCCGGTAGATGTGGAAGTTGCCCGCGGGCGTCCGGCCTCCCGCCCCGGTGGAGACGTGGATCGCGCGTTTCACCTGGTTGCCCTCGATGAGGAGGACGACGCTCTTGCTGCGGGTGACCTCCAGCCGGCGTGCCGTGGTGAGACGGCGCGGGACGGGGACGCGGGCCCGGTTGAGCGCCCGTCGCGTGTCGAGCGTCGCGGCGCCGGTGCGCGAGAGCCCCTCCCATCCTTGGAAGGCGAGGAGCGCCTGGGACGTCCGGTAGTCCAGCCGGCCGTTGACGTAACCGGCGGGCAGGTACCGCAGCTGCACGAGGCGCCGCTGTACGCCGCGGGTGTCGACGGGGACCGGACCGATGATCTCGTAGCGCGGCAGCGAGGAGTGGTCCAGCAGCCCGTCCGGGTCGGCGGCGGGGTCCGCCGGCGCCGCCTCGTCCCCGACGAGGATGCGGACGGCGTCCACCCGCTTGCTGGCGAGCAGCGTGTAGACGACCTGCGACAGCCGGACCTGGACCGCGGCGCCGGCGCCGCCGCTCGCGAACGGCGTGGTGACGCGGACCTCGGCGACGCCGCCGCGCAGGGTGACGTCACGGACCACGGTGCCCCTCGGGATGGCCGTGCCGATGCCGTCGCGGCGTTCGGCGGCCGTCGGCCCTGCAGCCAGTGCGCGGGCGGCGTACAGCTCGCGGTTCGCGCCGGACGGCATGGTGCGCTCGACGATCTGGAGGCGGTCGCCCCGCGTCATGTAGACGTCGACCGTCGCCGCCTGTGCACGGACCGGTGCCGCGGCGACGAGGCCCAGTGCGATGAGCGCGACGACGAGGGCCGATCGGAGGAATGCGCGTTCCCGTGATTTCATCTTCGGCACGCTACATCACGGGATCGCGACGATCACCGGGGCGGACTCCCCACGACGCGTGCGACGCGGGCCTCGACCTCGTCGATGTCGCGGCGCAGATGATTGCGCTGGATCATCTCGCTGACGAGACCGATGGTGAACAGTTGGACGCCAACCACGATCAGCAGCACTCCCAGGAGGAGGAGGGGCCGCTGGCCGATGCTGTGCCCGAGGATCTTCTCGACGACCAGATAGGCGGAGACGAGGAGGCCGGCCAGGGTGAAGAGGAGGCCGATGCCGCCGAAGAGGTGCATCGGACGCCAGCGGAACCGGCCGATGAACATGATCGTCAGGAGGTCGAGGAACCCGCGGACATACCGCTCGAGACCGTACTTCGACCGTCCGAAGCGACGCGGACGGTGGTTGACCGCGCGCTCGACCACCTGGAACCCGTCGGCGGCGGCCATGACCGGTATGTACCGGTAGAGGTCGCCCGAGATGGACAGGTTTCGCACCACCTCCGTGCGATAGCCCTTGAGGCCGCAGTTGAGGTCGTGCATGCGGAGCCCCGAGAAGCGGGCGGTGACCCCGTTGAACACCTTCGACGCGATCCGCTTGGTGACGGGGTCGCGGCGGTCGGCCTTCCAGCCGCTGACGAGGTCGGCTCCCGCGGCGAGGTCGGCGATCAGGCCCGGGATCTCCGCCGGGTCGTCCTGCAGGTCGGCGTCCATCGTGATGACCACCTCGCCCGACACCTGCCGGAATCCGGCCATGAGCGCGGCACCCTTGCCGAAGTTGCGCCGGAGGATGACGACACGGACCCGCGGATCGTCGTCCGCGATGCGCGTGAGCAGGCGGGCGCTGCCGTCGGTGGAGCCGTCGTCCACGAAGACGATCTCGGTCTCCATGTCGAGCGCGTCCAGCACCGGCACGAGCTCCGCCATCAGGGGGTCCAGGGATTCGTGCTCGTTGAAGACGGGGATGACGACCGAGAGTGAGCGGAAGTCGGTCATGGGCGCGACGCCCGCGGAGGTTGCCAGATGGGTCGTCACGCCTTCTTCTTCTTGCCCTTCTTCTTCTTTTTCTTCTTGAGCGCCAGGACGACCGCGGCGGCCTCCGCCGTGTCGAAGACACCGGACGGACCGGGTTCGGCGGATGCGACCGGATCGTCTTCCTCCGGTGTGTCCTCCGGGGCGCCCGCCGAGACGACGGACGGGGGGACGCCCGGCGACCCCGTGCCGTCGGCGGCGACGAGCCGGGCGAGGGCCCCGTCGTCGGCCAGGTCGACGTCGAGGGCCGCGGCCAGGTCCGGATGCGCCGCCGCGAACCACGTGAGCGCGAGGATCCGGTAGACGACGGCGTCGGCGTCCTCGCCGAGCGACGACAGCGCCCCGCGGAGGGCGTCGACCTGGGGATGGCCCAGCTCGCCGCCGTCCCGGTCCAGGAGACGCACCGCGTCCGGCCGGGACCGGAGGAGCTGGGCGAATGATCGTGTCGTATCGACGATCAGTGCGTCGCCCGTCCGGTTCTCCGCCGCCGCCCGTACCTTCAGCGTCTCGCCGAACATCGCGAACGTCGCGGCTGCCCGGCGCAGCACCTCGCGGTAGAGGTCGTTCTTGGTCCCGAAGAAATAGCCCGGTGTGCCGCGGGACACACCTGCGCCCGCACCGATCTGCGCCAAGGTGACGCCCTCGAATCCGCGCTCCGCGAAGAGCCGTTCCGCGGCGTCCAGGATCTGGGCGCGCGAACGATCCGCGTCGCGCTGCCGTGGCTCGGATGTCATCTCGCCTCCCTCACGTGGCTTGCCCTCGGGCAAGTCTACTTCGTCCGCCGGAGCTCTCTCCGCCATCCGCGTCCGACGAGCCCCTTCCGCGCCCGGAACAGGACGAGCGTGCCCAGCGAGACGACGCACACCCCGACCAGGACCGCGAGCACCGGGCCGAGCAGGCCGCGTGCCCCGCTGATCGACGTCTGCAGGATGTACCAGAGCGTGAACCACACATCGCGGTCGATCGCCCGCGAGACGGCGCTGACCACGGCGACGGGAGCCGCGAGCGCGACGGCGGCCAGGGCCACCAGCTGCCATCGCCGGGGCACGACGGTGGCTGCGAGCGCGGCGTGCGCCGCGGGCAGGATGAGCACCAGGCTGAACGGTGACCACCACCACGCGAACAGCACGATCACCGACAGCCAAAGGAGGGCCGCCGCCGCCTCGGCGGGCGGATTGGCCCCGGCCGCGTGGATGCGACCACGCACCGCGATGGACACCGCCGCGACGGTGAGCACGATCAGGAGGAGGACGAGACCGTCGCGCAGCGTGAACGGCATGTCGGCGGGCAGGGGTGGCCGGCCCACCACCGGGGCGACCAGCACCCCCGCGAGGGCCAGCAGGTGACCGACCACGAGAGCCGCGAGCGGGGGGACGCACTTCCATCCGACGGCGCGGAGGCCCGTGGACACGCGCACGCGGGCGCGCCGGATCCGCGCGACGGCGTCCAGCGCCATCACGAAGAGGGGGAGGGCGAGGAGGAGCAGCGCCATCCGCGCGACGGCCGGCCGCAGGATCCGGCCGGCGTAGAGGAACGACGCGTCCGGGGTCCGGGCCCGCTCGCGCACGTCGAGACGGCCGATCAGGTTGAGCGCGGCCATGCCCACCAGGCGCAGGCGCTCGCTGGAGGCCGGCGCACGCATCCCGGCCGCGAGGGGGGCCTCCACGCGGCTCGACAGGGTCACCGCGGGTACCCGCTGGTCGATGGCGGCACGTTGGGCACCCCGGGTCTCGGGCACCGCCATGGCGATGAGCTGCGCCGGGAGGGACGGCGGCGCGCTGGGGACGCCGCCCGCGTCGCGGACGGCCTGCTCGGCGACCTGACGCAGGGCAAGCGCCTGACGGTGGGCGCCGCCGGACCAGAGGTGGACCTCGGTGGAGTCGTCACCGCCCACGCCGTCCAGCACGACGACACCGGCGATGCGGGTGGTGTCGACGGTGCGCAGGTACCAGCGCAGCCCCGCGTTGCCGACGGTGTCGCCGTCGACGGACAGGAAGACGATCGTGTGGTGGTACTGGGCCTGCGCGGCCACGCGCGCCAGCTCGACGAGGACGGCCGAGTCGTCGGCGTTTCCGGCGACCTGGCGCGGAGCGTCGCGGGGGGCGACGACGAGGATGTTCCGCGCCGACTTCGTGGGCGCGGCGGCGGGCACGGTGTACAACACGTTCGTGATGGGCGTCGGCACGCCGTCGACGCGCACGTACGCCTGCTGCGTGGCCACCCGCCGCCCGTTGGTGGGCAGCTCCGTCATCCGTTCGTGCATCCAGCGGGCCCCTGCGCGCGCCGTGTCCGTGCCCGGCACGCGCAGGGGCGCCGTGTCCGCGAGGTCCTGCGCCTGGGCGCGTGCGCTGTCCCCGGCGAACACGCCCACGGACTCGGGCGGCACGAGCTCATCCTGCGGCTGCAGGGTGAGGAATGCCACGAGGAGCGCGATGGTCGCGACGAACCACGCTTGGAAGTAGAGACGGCCGTTGAGCATGCGAAGGGGTCCGCACCCACGGGTGCGGGTCATCTTCGTATCACACCGAAGCGGGGTTGGTGCGCCCGGCCGCCCCGCCGCCGGAGCACGAAACCGGTATGAATCACCTGTGGACGGCGATCTGATCCTCGTCTCCAACCGCGGCCCGATCACCTGGCAGCGGTCCGGCGACGAACGCGTGTTCGAGCGCGGTGGCGGCGGCCTGGCGTCGGCGCTGACGGGTCTCCTGGACCACGAGCCGGCGCTCTGGATCTCCGCGGCGATGAGCGACGAGGACGTCGTGGTCTCCGAGGAGGCGCAGGGCGGGTCGTTCGACATCCCGCAGATCGGGATGCGGACACGCGGGCGGTTCGTCGTGATCGACGACGAGACCTACCACGGCTACTACAACATCGTGGCAAACCCGATCCTCTGGTTCACCCAGCACTATCTCTGGGACCTGTCCAACGCGCCGGACATCCGTCAGAGCGAGCTCGACGCGTGGGAGTCCGGATACTCGGCCGCCAACCGCCTGTTCGCCGAGGCCGTCATCGACGAGCTCACGGACCAGCCGGATCGCCTGGTGATGCTCCACGACTACCACCTCTACCTGGCGCCGCCGGTCATCCGCGCCGCGCGCCCCGAGGCGTTCCTGCACTTCTTCGTGCACATCCCCTGGCCGCAGCCGGACGCATGGCGCGTCCTGCCGCCGCACATCCGCGAGTCCATCCTCCGGGGACTCCTCGCGAACGACATCCTGGCGTTCCACACGGACCGCTACGCCCGCAACTTCCTCCGGTCGGTCCAGGAGCTGCTGGACATCCCCGTCGACGAGCGGCGACGCCTGGTGCGCTGGGACGGCCGCGATATCTGGGTGCGCTCGTACCCGATCTCGATCAACGCGGGACGGTTCCGCGAGCTCGCGCAGACGCCGGACGTCGCGGCCGAGGAGGAGCTCCTGCTCCGCCGGCGGCGGGAGTACCTGGTGTGCCGCATCGACCGCGCGGACCTCTCCAAGAACATCCTCCGCGGCTTCAAGGCGTTCGACCGCTTCCTCGACCTGCACCCGGAGTTCTCCGAGCGCATCACGTTCGTGGCGATGCTGCAGCCCACCCGCCAGGACGTCAACGAGTACGTCGAGTACAAGGAGCACATCGAGACGCTCGTCAGCCACATCAACACGAAGCACGGCAACACGGACTGGATGCCGATCTCACTGCAGTTCGAGAGCAACCTCGCGCGAGCCTGCGCCATCTACAAGCAGTACGACGTCATCATGGTCAACGCGGTCTTCGACGGGATGAACCTGGTGGCCAAGGAGGCGCCGAGCGTCAACGAGCGCGACGGCGTGGTCATCCTCTCCGAGAACACCGGCGCGCACGAGGAGATCGGCTCGTTTTGCCTCACCGTCAACCCGTTCGAACTCGAGGCCCAGGCCAACGCGCTGTTCGAGGCCCTCACCATGGACGAGGACGAGCGTCACAGCCGCGCCCAGCACATCCGCACGGTGGTCAACGAGAACGACGTGTCGAAGTGGCTCGACGCGCAACGGGAGGACATCGACCGCAAGGTGCCGGAGACGGGTGATGCCCCCTCCGGATGACCGGGCGGACCCGCCGGCGCCGCTGCGGATCCGGGGATGCGGGCACACCGACGGCGGGCCGCGGTCCCCGTCGTCACGAGACTCTTTGCCCGAACGTTACGATGCCGTGCCCATCTCGAACTAGACTGCCCTTCACTCTTCGAGTAATCCTCACTCCCGAAGGAGAACCGTCTTGCGTCGACGCACCGCGCTTTTCGTCGCTCCCATCGCCGCGATTGCCCTGATCGGAGCGGGCTGCGGCGGCGGCGACTCCACCACCGGAACCACCGGCAACTCCGGCGGGGGCAGCAACGACCCCGTCGCGCTCCTCAACGGGATCAAGGTCCCCAGCACCCAGAGCGAGCCCACCAAGGTCGTCATGAAGATCACCAGCAACCTCAAGGGGACGATCTCGGACCCGCAGGTTGCGGCCTTCCTGGGCGACGGCCCCGTCGGCCTCGAGATCAGCGGTCCGACGGATCCCGCCAAGAAGTCGGCCGACCTCGCCTTCGCCGCGAAGGCCGGCAAGATCAACCTCAAGGGCAACCTGCGCATGGTGGACGGCACCAAGTCGTTCATCCAGCTCAACAACAAGTGGTACTCGCTCCCCGAGGACTCCCTCAAGCAGAGCACCGGCGGCAACGACGTGTCGCAGATCACCGATGCCCTGAAGTCCGTCAAGCCCGCGGACCTCGTCAAGAACCCGCAGTACAAGGGCAGCGAGGACATCGAGGGGCGGTCCACGGAGCACGTGTCCGGTGACGTCGACACCGCCGGACTGGTGAAGACCGTCGCGGACATCGCGCAGTCCCAGACCACCACCACGATCGACACCACCAAGCTCGCCGAGGCACAGCAGAAGATCGACCAGTACGTCAAGAACGCCACGGTCGACGTGTGGATCGACAAGGACACGCAGGAGGTCCGCCGCCTGCAGCTCAAGGGCGACTTCGTCGCGGACGCCGACATGAAGAAGTCCAGCGGACTCGACGGCGCGTCCATCGACATCCTCGTCCAGGGCACCCCGACCAGCGCGCCCAACGTGGAGGCCCCCGCCGGAGCCCTCTCGTCGGAGCAGCTCCAGTCGGAGCTCAGCACCATCCTCCTGTCCAGCCTCGGCCTCGCCTTGCTGATGGCGAACGGCGCCGAGACGCTGTTCGGCGCGGCACCGAAATACGTGCCCACGCCCTATGCCGACGAGACGATGGATA
>CALMEC010000134.1 GCA_937862675.1 uncultured Actinomycetes bacterium | reverse complement strand
GACGTCACAGGCGGGGTGCGTCGCGGCGGTTCGGCTCCCTTCTCGGTGTGGGTGCGGCGAGGAACTGGTTGGCCTGCTTCGCGGCCTCGGCGAGGTGCCGGTGATCGGGGTGGAGGTAGCCCTTGGTGGTCTCGATGGACTGATGCCCGAGAATCTCTTGGAGCACGTGGAGGGGTATGCCGGCGTCGGCCATCCAGGTCGCCCCGGTGTGCCGGAGGCCGTGGCGGGGGGGGGTGTCGGGAACGCGGTCTTTTCAGATGTCGTCCCAATGGGTCGCATCGCGGACGGTCGCGGTGGTGAGCACTCCGCCGCGCGGGCCGCGCAGCAGCGGAGCCTCGGGCTCTTTCCCTTCGGTGAGGCGTTCGAGCACGGGTTCGAGCGCGTCCAGGATCGGGATGGGGCGGGCTCGGCGGCCTTTGGTCTGCTTGATGACGAGACCGCCCTTGCCGGGGTAGTGCTGGCGTTCGATCCACACGATCCGGTTGCTCCAGTCCACGTCCCCTGCGCGGAGCCCTGCGACCTCGGAGCCGCGGGCGGCGAGGAGCGCGGCGAGCATGACGTGATCGGAGTAGGACTGATGCACCTTCCCGCAGGCCTCGGCGAGAGTGCGGAGGGTCGCGAGGTCGGGGATCGCGTACTGGCGCAGCGCGCCGGCGGTCTGGGTGACGTGCTTACCGAGGTTGCGTCGGGCGCGATGCCTGGACGGGTTGATGGTGATGATGTCGTCGCGGACGGCTTCATCGAGTACGCGCACGAGCGGGGCGATGGAGTTCTTGATCGTCGATGCGGAGTGCCGGGTCTCCCATTGGTCGATCGTGCGGTCGATCATCCCCGCGGTGAGCTTGACAACCTGGATGTGCCCGAGCGCGGGCAGCACCCGCAGCCGCAGCCCGATGTCGTAGTTCTCCGCGGTGGAGGTCGGGTCCAGGCCGCGCTTCCACCTGTCGCCGATGGACGCGGCGTACTCGGCCAGGGTGAGGGTGGAGTCGGTGCCGGTCTCGGTGGCCTTGCGCATCTGGTCGAAGAACTCCTCGACCTCCTCCATCGTGCGCACGTGACTGACCCGCCCGACGCGCTTTTTCGTGGACGGGTCGGTCCAGCGCACCCGGGCACGGAACCCCTCGGCGCGGCGCTCGACGTCGGTGGTGAGCCCGACGCCGACCGGCGGCATCCGGTGGTTGCGGGGGTCAGCCATGAGCGGTCTCCTGCTCGCGCACCCAGGCCCGGACGGTGACGGGGTTGTAGCGGTAGACGCCGCCGACCTGCACGAACGGCGGGCCGACCTTCTCCCGCCGCCACCGGGACAGCGTGGCTTGGGAGACGGTCAGGAACTCCGATGCCTCCCTGGGGCACCACAGCGGCTCGACCGTGCCGATGCCGCGATCACTGGGCGGGCTCGTCATCGTCGTCGACCTCGCCGGTATTCGGGTCGGCGCCGAGGCTGGCGTAGAAGGCGTCCTCGGCGGCCTGGCGGCGTGCGATATCGGCCTTGACGAACGCTCGGAAGGCCGCTGCCCGGTCGGGGATCACGGTGTCCTCGATCGTCTCGGTGGGCGTCTCGCCGGGCCAGGCGGTCTGCCGGGTGGCCCGGTCGCGATCCACCCGGGTGCCGCACGCGGTGACCCAGTCGCGCAGGCGCTGGCGGGCGTCGGCGAAGTCGCGGTGCCACCCGTTGGGGGCCGACCCGTTCTCCTCGGGGTCGTACGCGCACAGCCAGTGCAGATGCAGGGCGCTGAGTTCCCATACGAGCTCCGGGTGGCGGTGCCAGAACGGCGGGTTCCCCCTCCTGGGGGGACCGCAGGTGGGGCGCAGCCAGGTCACCCCCTTGTCCCGTTCCGTCCACTCGCCCGCGGCCTCCCCGGCGGGTTGGGAGTGCCCATTCAGTTCACCGGATGCGGCGGCTCCGCGACCAGCCCGGCGTCCTCCTCCTCCTCCGATGCTTCCGGGTCGTCGCTGTCGTCGTGCAGCGGGGCGGGCTCGGGCTCGTCGGGCTCGGGGATGTCATCGACCTCGGCCATCACCGTCTCCTCGGTCACAGCCCGAGCGCCGGTGCGGCTGACGGTGCGGGGCGGTGCGGCTCCTCGCTGCGCGCGGGCTCCCTGGTGGCGGCCGGTGCGGGGGCCTCTCGCTCGGTGGCGCGGGCGTTGCGCGGGCTGCGGTCGACGTCGTAGCTGGTGCGGGCGAGGTCGTGGCCGATCTTCTTGGCGACGAACTCCTCGCCCTGCACGGTCTGCCCGTCGCGCTCGTACTCGAACGGGTGCGTGTAGCCTTCGGCGACGAAGCTGTCGCCCTTGGCGAACCGCTCATGCGCTCGCTCGGCCGTCGCCCGGTATGCCACGAGGTCGTGGAACGTGGTCTCCAACACCGTGAACGACCCGTCCGGCTCTTTCCGGTAGTGCTCCTGCCCAATCCGGGCGTAGAACCGCGCCTCGCCTTTGCCGGTGTGGCTGAGCTGCGGGTCCGAGGCGATGAACCCCGTGAATGACTCTTGCGTGTGGATCGCCATGACGACCGTCCCTTCCTGGCATCAGCGGTCCCAGGGCGGGCCGCTCTTGTCAGGCAGGTGCGCCCGCGTCATCCTGCGGGCGGCGTTGCAGCAGGTTCTCGATCCCGGTGCGGTCCGTGCGGAGCTGGGCGGCGTCGGGCCGGTCGGTCCAGGTCCGCATCCGGGTGACGATGGGCGGCGCGGAGCGCAGCAGCACGAGGGCGGTCCCGAACGGAAGGGTGCGGATCGCGTCGGGCGGCATGATCGCCACCCGGCGGATCGACCGCTGGGCCGAGCGGGAGCCGTGGTCCCCGACCGTGGTGGAGTCGGTTACCTCGTCGCGCTCCCCGATGAGGGTGGTCAGGTCGTGGAGGTCTTTCGAGTTCGAGGCGCCGCCAAGGATGATCTTCACGATGGAGGCGTCCCAGATCGCGCCGGCCGCGTTCTCGGACCACTTCTCCCGCGCCTGGGCGAGCGACTGCAACACGGGCATCGTGGTGATCCCGGTGCCACCGCCCTCAGCCATCAGCGTTGGCAGCGAGGGCAAGGGCGCGAGGTTGCCGACCTCATCGAGCGCCAGCAGCACAGGCGGGTCCAGGCGGGCGCCGGGGCTTCGGGCGGCGAGGCGCCGGGCGGCCTCCACCACGTCCTCCACGAACGCCGCCACGAGCGCGGAGGAGTTGTTCGCGCCCGCGCCGGTCGCCAGCAGGTAGAGCGTGCCCTTCGCCCGCAGGAATGCCTCGGGGTCGAAGTGCTCACCCGCCCGCGGCGATACGGCATCGAGCACCCGCGGGTCTGCGAGGGCGGCGAGTGCGAGGGAGACGCCTTGCCAGATGGAGTCACGGGTGCGGGGGTCGGAGTCGATCATCGCCTGCAAGCCCTCCGCCCACCCGACAGCCGCGTTCTGGTTCGCGGTGAGGATCGCCACCGCATCGGCCGCGGCGGACGGGTCGAGGGTCCACCGGAACAGCTCACCGGCCGGGGGGTGATCCAGGGCGGCGGCGCGGAGCAAGGCTTGGAGCGCGGTACGGGTCCT
>CALMEC010000133.1 GCA_937862675.1 uncultured Actinomycetes bacterium | reverse complement strand
CTCGTAGACCTCGTCCCCGGTGAGGGCCGCCATGAACGACGATCCGGAGTTATCGCTCTCCGTGGCCTCCGGCATGCGGAAGTTCCCGGTCTGTAACGCCAGGCCGTCGAGAGGAGAGCTCCTTCGACCGTCCTGGGACGAGCCTCCGATACGCGCATCCCATCCCGAGGGGACCACATAGCCGAGATCACCAAAGGGCACGGTGATGACACCGGACTCGTCGGCCGTGTCACGGAGTCCCATGAGGCCCTGATTGACCGTGGCGAGTGCCGAGCGACCGCTCTGGTCGGTCGCGATCTCGATCTCGTACGCGGTACCCAGGTATTCGAATGGGACCTGGAGGAAGACCTCGACTACCCCGCCGGCATTCGACGGAAGTTCGGTTTCGGTTACCTGTACCGGAAGACCGCGGTGCACGCGGCCACCCGATCCCGCGTCCGGTGGAGTTGGCCCGACGCTCCGGACGGTCATGACCACTTGATCACCCTTCAACGAGGGATAGATCGTTGACCAGGCGGAGTCTGAGTCAGCTCCGGGTGGCAGTCCGAAGTTCGCGATCTGCAGTGCATCGACGGTCTCGCTCGTCCCGTCACTCCGTTGTACCTGTTTCGTCACGCGACGCGCGTCCCAACCCTCGTCGCTCATGAACGCCAGGTGATCGTCCAGCCGCACAACCACCGGTCCCAGCGCCGTGGTCTCGGCCGTCGGCGAACCGGAACGATGGACGATGATCGCCCCGGCGAAGACGAGCGCGACGATCGCCGCCACGGCCCCGACCAGAACGCCTCGGTGGCGACCCGGGCGACGGACCCCCGGCCGGGCGGTCTCGTCCTGCATGAGTGATCGGACGACGGCGTCGCGATGCCCGGCCGGAGGCTTCCCCGGGTCAGGGCAGTACGCACGGAAGAGATCGAGATCATCCACGGTCGGAATCCCTTGACGGATCGGCGCCGGGGTCGCGGGGCACATCGCCGTTCCCCCGGAGTTCACGGGCGGCCCGGCTGCGCGCACGGTTGAGGAGGCTCCGCACGGTCCCGACGGGTATGTCCATGGCCAGCGCGATCTCGTCATATGTGAGATCGGCCAGCGCGTAGAGAAGGAGCGCGTCACGTTGACGCGGACGGAGTGACGACAGCACTGCGGCCAGCCGGGCACCGAGCCCGTCGTCCGGCTGAGGGTCGAGATGGGCCGGCACCCCGTGCCGCGCATAGGCACGCAGGGCACGCATCTCGGCCCGTCGATGCCGGTGCATGAGGTTGGTCGCAATCCCCATCAGCCATGGACGGGCATCGGTGTGGTCCGAGGAGAAGTCTCCACGTCGGCGGAACGCGATCGCGAACGTCTCCGCAGTGATGTCCTCCGCGATCTGGCGGCCGATGCGGCGGGCGGCATAGGCGAACACCGCGGCGTGATGACGCTCGACGAGGGGCGAGAAGGCGTCCGGATCCGACTCCGAGCGGCGGAGGACCGACAGGTCCGAGGAGTGCGACTCCATACCCCATATTCCCCGACGCACCCCGGAAAGTTCCGCCCCGATGGCGATATCGCGCCAGGCTCTGTCGTGAGGGGCGGGACGGCTGACAGCGCTGGTGTCAGACACTTAACACGCGCTCCCGGGTGTCGACGCACCCCGACAAGCTCCGTCCCGGGAACCGCTCCCCCCTCCTGCGACCACGCCTCCGCACCGTTCCCGATTGGTGAAGAGATGGCCGGCGATCTTTGTGGATTCGTCTAAACCGCCGGAGGACCTCACCGATCTAGCGTCCCGTCCGACTGCACGACGCGGTCCACCGGGAGGCGGTCCCCACCCAGGGGCATCCATCGCCGTCGACTTCACAGACTCTCGGTGGCCGCATCGACCGGACACGTTTTCGTCCTCACAAATCGCCGAACGACACGCGGAGGGACCTATGCAAGCGGGAACGATATGGCTTCTTGTGTGCGCGGCCCTGGTGCTCTTCATGACACCGGGCCTCGCCTTCTTCTACGGGGGACTCGTCAAGGCCAAGAGCGTCGTCTCGATGATGATGCTCAGCTTCGGCGCCCTCGGCCTCATCGCGGTCCTCTGGATCATCTACGGCTACAACATGGGCGTCCTCAGCGGTGACGGGTTCTGGGGCTCCGTGGTCGCCAACCCGTTCTCCGACCTCGGCGTCGACAGCCTTACGGGGACCGACGCCCTCGCCGGCGTCGCCTTCGGCGGAACCTTCGCCATCATCACGACGGCACTCATCTCCGGTGCGGTCGCCGACCGCGCCCGGTTCGGCCCGTGGCTCCTCTTCGCGGGCGTCTGGGCCACGCTCTCGTATTTCCCCGTCCAGGGATGGGTGTGGGCGGTCGGAGACGACGGGCTCACGGGATGGATCGGCAAGTTCGGATTCGGCGACACCTCCACGATCGACTGGGCCGGCGGGACGGCCGTGCACATCAACGCCGGTGCCGCCGCGCTCGCCCTCGCGCTCGTCCTCGGCAAGCGGGTCTCGGGGTTCAGCAAGGAGGATGCGACCAAGCCGCACAACATCCCGCTCGTCCTCATCGGCGCCGCGATCCTCTGGTTCGGCTGGTTCGGCTTCAACACCGGCGCCGCGACGGACGACGGCCTCGGGAGCCTCATCTTCCTGAACACGGTGGGCGCACCCGCCGCCGGGATCCTCGGCTTCATCCTGATCGAGCGGATCCGTGGCGGGAAGGCCACGGCCGTCGGTGCGGCGTCCGGAGTCGTGGCCGGACTGGTCGCGATCACCCCCGCGTGTGCCAATCTCGACCCGATCTGGGCGATCGTGCTCGGCTTCGTGGCCGGTGCGGCGTGTGCCTTCGCGATCGAGCTCAAGTACAAGCTCGGATACGACGACTCGCTCGACGTCGTCGGTCTGCACCTCGTCGCCGGTGTGATCGGTTGCGTGTACCTCGGCTTCCTCGCCCAGGACACCGGCCTGTTCTTCAGCGGCAATGCCGACCAGCTGCTCACGCAGATCGTCCCGGCACTGACGGTCATGGTCTACTCGTTCGTGGTCGCCTACGTCGTGGGGGTCATTATCGACAAGACGATCGGCTTCCGCGTCACGGAAGAGGACGAGGTCGCCGGCATCGACCTCGGGCTCCACGGCGGTACCGCCTACGCCCTGGACTAGTCGTCCCCGGTCGCCTGCGACACGACGGCGACGGCTACCGAAGGGGTCTCCCGAACGGGAGGCCCCTTCGTCATGCGCCGGAGCTCCCCGTTCCCCCGGACGAGGACGGAACGGGAAGCGACATCACTCCCCCGCGGCGTCCGTGCTCCTGCCGCCGACGACCGTTCGGCGAGGCATCCGGCCGCGTCGGAAGGGTGATCAGTTCATCGACGGGTCGAGCGGCATGCGCGCGACCAGGCGATAGTTGCCGCCCTTGCGCTCCAGCACGTCGGCCCACAGCGACCCGGGATCGTCGCAGAAGACATCGCCCGGATCGCACTCGGCATCGATCCATGCATCCTCATCGATCTCGTCCTCCAGCTGACCGCCGCCCCATCCGGCGTACCCGCC
>CALMEC010000132.1 GCA_937862675.1 uncultured Actinomycetes bacterium | reverse complement strand
GCCCCTCCCCGTCGCGCTGCGACGGGCGATCGCCGGTCCGGCATCCTCCCGGACGGAGACCACGGTCACGTCGGCGGACACGCCCGCGGAGGGACAGGACGCCCCGGCCCACAGGACGTCGTCCCACCGCGGGTGGCGTCTCGGCGTCGCCGGAGGGGTGCTCCTCGCGCTGGTCGTCGTCCTCGCCGTCGTGCGCCGGCGACGTCCGCGTTGAGGTGACCGTCACGCCCGGCGACCGGGCCGGCCGTCCGGTCGTCAGTGGACCGGCTTCGGGAGGATCCGGTCCAGCCATCGGGGCACCCACCAGTTCCACCGGCCGATGATGACCATGAACGCCGGGGCGAGGATGAGCCGCACGATGGTGACGTCCAGGAAGATCGCCACCGCCAGGCCGAGGGCGGTCTCCTTGATCGGGATCAGCCGGTTGGAGAGGAAGCAGAGGAAGACGACGATCATGATCGCCGCAGCCGCCGTGATGATCGCGCCGCTGCGTGCGAGTCCCCAGGCCACCGCGCGCCGGTCGTCGCCCAGGATGTCGCGGCCCTCCCGGACGCGGGTCAGGAGGAAGACCTCGTAGTCCATGGAGAGGCCGAACATGATCGAGAAGAGGAACGGGGGGACCCAGGCCGTCACGTGGCCCAGGTCCTCGAACCCGAGCAGTGAGTCGGCGAAGCCCCACTGGAAGACCATCACCAGCACTCCGTATGTGGCGAGCACCGACAGGAGCGTCATCACCACGGCCTTCAGCGGCAGGAGGACGGAGCGGAAGAGGACGACCAGGACCGCGAACGTCAGGACCATCACGAGGGCGATGACCCGGGGCAGGCTCCTGCCGACGGTGGTGTTGAAGTCGAGGTTCTGTGCCGGAGCCCCTCCGACGAAGACGGTCGATCCGGGAGGGCCGGTCAGGTTCTCGCGCAGCCGTGCGACGAGCTCGTGCGAGCGTGGATCGTCCTCGTCGTAGCGCGAGATCACCTCGAAGACCGCCGCGCGCCCGTCATCGCTCCACCGGTGTGGGCGGGTGGCGACGACGTCCGGGTCGCTTTCCGCGCGGGCCACGACCGCCCGGACGGCCGCATCGTCCGGGGCGTCGTCGACGATCACGCGGATGGGCGCGACGGCCCCGGCCCCTCCGAGGTCGGCGATCACCGAGGCGGCGCGTATGGAGGGTGCGTCCGGCGGGAGCGACGTGGACCCGCTCGACCCGAGCTCGAGGAAGAGCGCGGGGACCGCCAGGGCGAGCAGGACGGCCGAGCCCCCGATCAGGAAGCGCCATGGGCGGCGCATGACCGCCTCGGCCCATCGGCCCATCCGGCTCTCCTCGACGGGCCGCGGCGGCCGGCGCGGCCCGACGCGCAACGCGTCGACGCGTCCGTCGAGCACCGCGAGCACGGCCGGGATCAGCGTGAGGGCGCACGTCACGGCCACCACGACGACGGCGATCGACCCGATGGCGAACGCCGTGAAGATCGGGAGGTTCACGGCGAAGAGGCCGGCGACCGCGACCACCACGGTGAGACCGCTGAAGAACACCGCCCGTCCGGCCGTGGCCATCGTCACCTCCACGGCCTCCGTCCGCGGCCGGCCCGCGTCCTTCTCCTCGCGGAAGCGGCGGACGAGGAAGAGGGCGTAGTCGACGCAGACCCCGATCCCGACGAGGGCGACGATGTTCCGGACGTAGATCGACATGTCGATCGTCCTGGCGGCCGCGACGAGGATGCCCATGGTGACGGCGATGGAGATCGCCGTCGACGCGATGGGGACGCCCGCGGCCACGAGCGACCCCAGCACGAGCCCCAGCACCAGCAGCACGAGGGGCACCTGCACCGCCTCGGCACGCCGGAGGTCCGATGCGTTCACCTGGTCGAAGTCGTGGAACACCGCGCTTCCCCCGGTCACGCCGACCGTCACGTCACGCACCGGTGCGCCGTTCAGCGCGTCGAGGAGGGGAGGGAGTCTCGGCAGCGTCTGGTCGATGCCGTATCGCATTCCGATCTGGACGACGCCCGTGTGCCCGTCGGGGGAGACGAGAGGCGGGTCGACGTTCCCGACGATCTGCGGATGACGTCGGGCCGTCGCCGTCACGACATCGGCGGCATGGAGGACGTCGTCCCTCGCCCGCGTTGCCGGGGAGGAGGTCGCCTGGAGGACCACGACGAGCCCGGACGGCGCCTCGCCGGAGAAGCGCTGCGAGATGAGGAGTCTCACGTGCTCGGACTCGGAGCCGCGGATCTCGAAGCCCCCCGGCTTCAGTGTGGACGAGAGCCTCGGCGCCCACATCCCGATGCCGGCCAGGGCGAGGAGCCACAGTCCGATGACGAGACGCCGGCGCCGGACGCACAGCCCCCCGAGCCGGACGAACGCACCTCGGCGGACGCCGTCGTCACCATCGGGTGCGACGCCGTGATCGTGCCCGCCGGTCAGCGACCGTCCACCTCGCCTGAGGGATGCCGGCGACGATGCGACGGCACCTGGGCGACGTCGACCGGTGAGGACGCCGAGCGTCCGGACGGTGCGCCCGGACGCGGACCGCCGTCGCCGGCGGTGGTCCGTGCGGATGGGGGAGGGATCACCGGCGTATTCTGCTTGACGCCGACGGGGGCGGCTCCCGTAAGAACGCGCCGCGGGTCGTCGTCCGGCTTCGCCGCATGGCCAACTGAACCGGTCGAAGTGTCGACCGAGTGTCGGAACACCCGGAAAAGACCCGCCGTTAGGGTCTTCGCAATGGCCGAGATGTTCGATGGATACGCGGGCCACGCCGGTCCCGCATACGACGAGATGATGAACGGGAACGGCGTCCGGCCGCCGTACGACCGGCTGTCGAGCGCGTTCGCGGAGATGTCGGAGACGGAGATCAGGAGCCGCGCCGACTCCCTCCAGACGGCGTACCTGAACAAGGGCGTCACGTACGACATCGGCGGCGAGGAGCGCGCCTTCCCCCTCGACATCCTCCCGCGCGTCATCGAGACGGATGCCTGGGCGCGGATCGAGCGCGGCGTCCAGCAGCGCGTGCGGGTGCTGGAGCTCTTCCTCGCGGACGTCTACGACGAGGGGAAGGTGTTCGGGGACGGGGTGATCCCCCGGTCGGTGGTCACCACGTCGTCCCACTTCCACCGCGCCGCCGCCGGGATCGTCCCGCCGAACGGGGTTCGCGTCCAAGTGGCGGGAATCGACCTCGTCCGCGACGACGACGGCGAGTTCCGCGTCCTCGAGGACAACGTCCGGGTCCCCTCCGGGGTCTCGTACGTGATGACGAACCGCCGGGCGATCTCGTCGGTCCTCCCGGAGACCATGGCGCGCCACCGGATCCGTCCGGTCGCCTCCTATCCGCAGAAGCTCCTCGCCGCACTCCGCGCCGCGGCGCCGGCGGGCGTCACCGATCCCACAGTGGTCGTCCTCACCCCGGGCGTGTTCAACGGTGCGTACTTCGAGCACGCCCTCCTCGCCCGCACCATGGGCGTCGAGCTCGTCGAGGGCAAGGACCTCGTCTGCCGGCGGGGTCGGGTCATGATGCGTACGACGCAGGGGCTCGAGCAGGTCCACGTCATCTACCGACGGGTGGACGACGAGTTCCTCGACCCCGTCCAGTTCCGCGCCGACTCGCTCCTGGGCTGTCCGGGCCTGATCAACGCCGCGCGTGCCGGGAACGTCACGGTCGCCAACGCCGTCGGAAACGGTGTCTCGGACGACAAGCTCGTCTACACCTACATGCCCGACCTCATCCGCTACTACATCGGCGAGGAGCCCATCCTCCGGAACGTCGACACCTGGCGCATGGGCGAGCCCGAGCACCGGGAGGAGGTCATGGACCGCCTCCACGAGCTGGTCCTGAAACCCGTCGACGGATCCGGCGGTGCCGGGATCGTGATCGGCCCGCGAGCGTCGTCCGGGCAGCTCGACGCCCTCCGCGCGGAGATCCTGGCCGACCCCCGCTCGTGGATCGCGCAGCCGGTGGTGCAGCTCTCGACCGTCCCGACCTACATCGGCGGCGGAATGGTCCCGCGCCACGTCGACCTGCGGCCGTTCGCGGTCAACGACGGACGGCGCGTGTGGGTGCTTCCCGGCGGACTGACGCGTGTCGCCCTGGGGGAGGGGGAACTGATCGTGAACTCCTCGCGCGGAGGCGGCTCGAAGGACACCTGGGTCCTCGCGGGCGACGGGACGGTGCCCCGTCGCGGCGCGCCGGAGGTCCCGGCGCTCGCCGCCTCGCCCCCGGTGGCCGGACCCGCGCTCGACGTGCTGATAGAGGGATTCGACTCACAACAGCGGCAACAGCAGCAGACCGGGCCGGACGACCCTGCCGCGGCCGATGCGATCGCCGATCCCGGCCCGCCGGAGGGGAGCGGTCCGTGCTGAGTCGTATCGCGGAGTCGATGTTCTGGATCGGCCGCTACGTGGAACGCGCGGACGACACCGCCCGCATCCTCGACGTCCAGACCCAGCTCATGCTGGAGGACCCCACGGACGTGACGGCGACCTGCCGGACGCTTCTCTCGATCATGGGCGTCCCGTACGAGGGCGGGGCGTCGCTCACGCGGACCCGCATCCTCGAGGTGCTCGCATACGACCCCGTGCAGCCGGCGTCGATCACATCGGCCCTGGGGGCGGCACGCGAGTCGGCCCGCCGCGCACGCGAGACGCTCTCCGAGCCGCTCTGGGAGGCGGTCAACACCACCTGGCGCGCCCTGTCGTCCGGACGCTTCCGTGCCCTGCATCCGCCCGCGGCGCTCGGCTGGGTCCGGGACCGGACAGCGCTCATCAGCGGTACGGCGGAGGCGACCATGACGCGTGACGAGGGATACCAGTTCCTCGTGCTCGGCCGCAGCATCGAGCGTGCCGACATGACCGCGCGGCTCGTCGCCACGACCGCGCTCGCCGGATCGACGGCTGCGTCGGCATGGACCAGCACCCTCCGCGCCTGCGGTGCGTATGAGGCTTTCCTCCGGACCTACCGGGGCCTCGAGACCGATCGTGCCGCCACCGAGTTCCTCCTCCTCGACCGCCTGTTCCCGCGGTCGATCGTCCACTCCATCACGCGAGCCGAGCTGTGCCTGGAGAGGCTGGAGGCGTCCAGCCAGCGGACAGGGTTCCAGAACGACGCGCAGCGGCTGCTCGGCCGTACGCGCGCGGACCTGGAGTACCGGGCGCTGGCCGACGTGGTGGCGCAGCTGCCGGCCGAGATGGAGCGGCTCCAGCACACCTGCGCTGCGGCCACCGAGTCGGTCACGCGCCGGTACTTCGCGGGTGCGGAGGCCACGGAGTGGCAGGGGGACGGCTTCTAGATGGGTGATACGGCGATCTCGCGGCGTGGTCCACGCTCCCCACGACGAGACGCGCCCGTGCGTCCCTCGCGCCGATCCGCCGCGGCTTCGTCGTCGGCGCCCATTCCCACGCCGCGAGCCGCCACCCCGTCCCACCTCCCGGCGGCGTCTGGCCGCCGCACCGTCCAGAACTCCCGACCGGGGACCGTCGAATGCAGCTCAGGATCAGTCACACCACCGACTACGCGTACGACGGGGGAGCTGTCACGTCGTACAACGAGGCCCGCCTCACGCCGCTCACGTCGCCCGAGCAGATCGTGGTCCACACCCGGCTCGACATCGCGCCGACGCCGTGGACGCACACCTACCGGGACTACTTCGGCACGCTGGTGACGGCCTTCGAGGTGCTCGATCCGCACGACACGCTGTCGGTCCACGCCCACGCCACGGTCCACACCAATCGCACGGCCATGCCCTCACCGATCATGGGATGGGACGACCTCACGCGCCGCGAGGTCGCAGACGGCCTCACCGAGTATCTCGCACGGTCGCCGATCGTCGCGCCGCCGCCGGAGTTCGCAGCCGTCGTCCAGGGGATACGCGCCAAGGCCTCGTGCCCCAGGGACGCGGCGGTCGACGTCTGCGCGGCGGTCCACGCCGAGCTGGAGTACCTGCCCGGCGCCACCGGCGTCCACACCACGGCGGCCGAGGCGTGGGATCAGCGGGCCGGGGTCTGCCAGGACATGTCGCACCTCGCCATCGGAGGACTCCGCAGCCTCGGCATCCCGGCGCGCTACGTGTCGGGATACTTCCATCCGCGGGCGGAGGCGGCGATCGGCGAGACCGTGCACGGCGAGTCGCACGCATGGGTCGAGTGGTGGGACGACGGATGGCACGGATTCGACATCACCAACGACCAGCCGATCGGCGACCGGCACGTGGTGATCGCGTCCGGTCGCGACTACACCGACGTTCGCCCCCTCAGCGGCATCTTCTCCGGCGCGTCCACGTCCCGGCTCGACGTGGCGGTCGAGGTGACGCGCCTGGCGTAGGCGGATACGGTAGGGGTCCGCGAAACGACCCCGGACACCGCTATGACCGACGACGAACTCTCCCGTCTCCACGCGTACCTGCGCATCCCCAGCATCAGCGCGCTCCCCGAGCACTCCGCCGACATGGAGGAGGCCGTCCGGTTCATGGAGGCCGAGCTCCGGCGCGCGGGCGCCGAGAGCGTGGACGTGCTGCGCACAGGGGGCCATCCGTTCCTGGTCGCGCCGGTCGCCGCCGACATCGACCCCGCGGCGGCGCGCACCGTCCTGGGGTACGGCCACTACGACGTGCAGCCCGTCGGCGACCCGGAACGCTGGGACTCACCGGCGTTCGAGCCCACGGTCCGCGGCGAACACCTCTACGCGCGCGGCGCGAGCGACAACAAGGGGAACTTCTTCCAGGTGCTCTGCGCGGTGCAGCGACTCCACGCCGCCGGTGATCTCCCGGTCAACGTCCTGTTCCTGGTGGACGGGGAGGAGGAGTCCGGCGGGGACTCCGCCATCCGGTGGGTCGAGGCGATGGACCCCGTCGCCGACGTCGCGGTGATCTGGGACGGCGGGATGGTCAACCGGGCGCTCGCCTCGGTCGAGTCCGGGGTGCGCGGGCTGATCTACCGGCGGGTGACCGTGCGCTGCGGGACGCGCGACGGCCACAGCGGGCTCTTCGGCGGCGCGGCGATGAACGCCTGCCACGTCCTCTCCGACGTCCTCGCCGCTGTGCGCCCGCGCGACGGACGTGTACCCGCGGAACTCGGCGCCGGGGCCAGCCCGGTGCCCGATGCGCTCGTGCAGGAGTGGGAGACGCTCGTCGACGGACCCGGCATGCTGGCCGACGCCGGCCTCGTCCCGGCGGACGCGGATGCGGCTGCGAACGTCGCCCGGCGCACGATGGTGAACCCCTCGGTCGACGTGAACGCCATCTGGGCCGGCGAGGCGGACGCCGTGAAGACGGTCATCCCGACGGTCGCCCACGCCATGGTGTCCATGCGCGTGGCCCCGGGCCAGGACACGGCGGCCGTGGCGCGGGCGTTCGACGCGCTGCTCCGGTCCGCGTGCCCGGACGGAGCCGAGGTGGTGGTCGAGGACATGGGTGTGGCCGACCCGGGGGTGATGGATCCGGAACATCCGGCGATGCGCGCGACGATGCGTGCGATCACCGATGCGACCGGACTTCCCGTCATAGCGATGAGAACCGGTGGCACGCTTCCGATCTTCTCCGCGATGACCGGTCGGGGAATGCCGACGATCCTCACCGGATTCACCCTGCCGGACGACGCGATCCACTCCCCGAACGAGCGGATGCTCATCGCGAACCTCGGGACGGGTGTCCAGGCCGCGATGGCCATGCTCACCGCCTTTGCCGAGTAGGCTGCGCCTCACCAGGGTTCGACCGAGACTGACACAAGGAGATTTCCGTGGCGAAGAGCGGGCAGCTGTGGGGCGGCGAGACCAAGAAAGCCGTAGCGAACTTCGAGATCTCCGGGGAGCCGATTCCCGCCGAGATCGTCCAATGGCTCGGTCGCATCAAGGGTGCGGCGGCCACCGTGAACGCCGAGCTCGGGAAGCTCCCCAAGGGGGCGGCGACGAAGATCACCCGTGCCGCGAACGCCGTCGCGGCGGGCAAGCACGACGACCAGTTCCCGGTCGACGTGTTCCAGACCGGATCGGGCACCTCGTCCAACATGAACGCCAACGAGGTCATCGCGAACCTCGCCGGTGATGGCATCCACCCCAACGACCACGTGAACATGGGGCAGAGCTCCAACGACGTGTTCCCGTCAGCCGTGCACCTCGCCGCGCTCGAGGCCGCGGCGAAGCGGCTCCTCCCGGCGCTCGACCTCCTCGCCGCCTCGTTCGACGCGAAGGCCAAGGAGTTCAAGGACCTCGTCAAGACCGGTCGCACCCACCTCATGGACGCCGTGCCCGTCACCCTCGGTGCCGAGTTCGCCGGGTTCGCCGCGCAGGTCCGTCAGGGGCATGCGCGTGTCACGGACGCACTCCCGCGCCTCGGCCAGATCCCCCTCGGCGGAACCGCCACGGGCACCGGCCTCAACACGCACCCGCAGTTCGCCGCCAAGGTCCGCCGCATCCTCTCCAAGGAGACCGGCCTCAAGATCTCGGCTCCCGCCGACCCGTTCGAGGCCCAGGGCAACCGCGACGGCCTCGTCGAGCTCTCCGGGGCACTCAAGGTCGTCGCCGTGTCGCTCATCAAGATCGCTAACGACCTCCGCTGGATGGGATCCGGCCCGCGCGCAGGTCTCGCCGAGATCTTCCTGCCCGAGCTCCAGAAGGGCTCGTCGATCATGCCCGGCAAGGTCAACCCGGTCATCCCCGAGGTCGTCTGCCAGGTTGGCTGCCAGGTGATCGGCAACGACGCCGCCATCACGACGGGTGGTCTCGCCGGCAACTTCGAGCTCAACGTCATGATCCCGATGATGGGCCGCAACCTGCTGCAGTCCATCAACCTGCTCACGACCTCGTGCACCGCCTTCGCGACGAAGTGCGTCGACGGCATCGAGCCGAACCTCACGCGCCTGGACGAGTACGCCCAGTCCAACGTGCAGGTCACCACGGCCCTCAACGAGATCATCGGCTACGAGAAGGGAACGGCCATCGTCAAGGAGGCCACGGCCTCCGGTCGTCCCATCCGGGAGGTCGCGCTCGAGCAGGGCGTGGACGCCGCCGTCCTCAACAAGGCGCTCGACCTCCGCAAGATCGCGCGGGGCAACAAGAGCCGCTAACGACCTCGGCGCGTCGCTCCGGTCCGGCCGGGGCGACGCGCGGTTCTCGTCGAAGACACGTCGGGCCCGGTTCTCACCGGGCCCGACGGCATTTCGGAGTCTGCGGGCAGCGCGCCCGGGTCTACGTCCCGTAGACCGCGCCCAGGTCGTCGCTCGCGGCGACGGCCGACGGCTCGGTCGCGGAGCGAACCTCGCCGACGTAGTCGCGGGCGGCGTCCTGCACGATCTGGAAGACGTTTGCCTTCGGCTTCACGAACGGCGGGGCGAAGGGCAGCTGGCCGATGAGATCCGTGGACACGAGCACCTGTCCGTCGGTCTCGACGCCGGCGGCGATGCCGATGGTGGGCACGTCGACGGCCTCGGTGATCGCGGGGGCCAGGTCGGCGGGGACGGCCTCGATGACGATGGCGTAACAGCCGGCGTCCGCCAGGGCGCGGGCCTCATCAAGGAGCCGCGCGGCCTCCGGAGGGGTCGTGCCCTCCTTGCGGAAGACCTCCGCGGTCTGCGGCAGCAGGCCCACATGACCCATCACGGGGATGCCCGCGTCGATGATCGCCCGGACGGCCTGGAGCTTCGGACCCTC
>CALMEC010000131.1 GCA_937862675.1 uncultured Actinomycetes bacterium | reverse complement strand
CCGGATGGACCGGCTGTGGCGGGCCGTGGGGTCCCTCGGCGGACTGCCACGAACGACGGTGAGGGAATGATCGGCGACCACGTCGTGCGACGTGGGGGTCTCAGCTCGTCGCCGGGGCCATCTCCGGGAAGTAGAGCCGCTTGATGTAGGTGCGCAGCTCGGCCTCGTGGCCCTCCACCGTGTACAGGCCGACGCCGTTGGCGAGGATGGGGGCGTTCTTCGAGGACGACGCGAGCGTGAACGTGCACGTCATCGCGCTGCCCGTGCGACATGCCGCGGGCGCTCCGCCCTTGAGCCCGGGCTTCCGGCCCACCATCTGGAAGTGCATCTTCGAACGGAGTGCAGGGGTGACGCGTGTCTGTCCCCGGCCGCTGAGGTAGAGGGCGAAGCGATGGGGATACGCCTGCCACTCGTTCGTGGTGAACGCCGTGAGGCCGCGTCCGCCGTGGTCGAAGTGGTACATCTCCAGCCAGACGCCGCCGGCGCGCTGGAGCGCGCTGCGCACGCCCTGGTGGGAGCGGAAGTGCGGACGCCCGTCCCGGCCGAGGTTCTGGTCGGGCCCGCGGCCGACCCCGACGGAGCTCACCACGCCCGGTGCGATGAAGAAGTGGACGCGTTCCGCGTACGTTCCGCCGCCACGGTACGGAGTCGCGGCGAGGATCCCCATGGCGCGGGAGAGCTCGTATCCCGGCTGACCCCCCTTCACCGTGGGGCGATACACCGGGAGCCGCCGTCCGGGCCGCGCCTTCCAGGCCGGCGTCTTGAGGTTGGGGGCCGCCTCGGCGAACCGGTAGTCGATCTCGTCGACGAACACGAGTCCGCTGCGACAGTCGACACGCCATCCCGAGAACACGCAGGCATCGCCGTCGATGCGGCTGCGGAGGAACGCCGCCATCCTCGGCCCCGTGCGGCGTTTGATCAGCTCCGCCGCCAGCACGTTGTCAACCCGGTACGGCTTGTCCGCCTCACCGGCGAACAGTGCGCCCGGTGTGCGTCCGGGTACGTAGAGCCTCCCGTCGACCGGGAGCGCGTCGCTTGTTCTCGGCGCGACGATCGCGCGGTTCGTCTCGGTCGTTCCGTACATCAGCACCATCGGCTTGGCGGTGGCACCGCTAACGCCGGCGGCTGCGAGGACCACAGCGGCCACGAGGCGTCCAAAGCTCATGAGGTCTGCCCCTCGGTCGATTCGGCGATTCCGGTCTGCGGGTGGCCGGACATCCCGATCCACTCTATAAGGGGCCTCGCCGGATCTGCTCCGACCGGGCCGGCTGCAGACCAGGACGGTGGCCGGACACCCGGTCGGCGGGTCTGGCGGGCGTACGCTCTCGACCGGAATCCGTCGCGACGGAAAAGTGCGGTGTCATGCCCGGTGCCAGGCACCAGGCATGACAGCCGAGGCGGCCGAATGCATGAATCACCTGCATATCGCACTCATATCGGGGGTGCGTGCGGGGGCGCGTGTCATCTCCGGTGCCAGGCACCGGAGATGACACGGCTCGGCAGGCACCACCCTCGTACAGCGCATCCCGATACGCCGGAACATGTCCGCTCTGAGTAGGTCGGCCGTCTCCGCGAGGCAATTTCGTCGTGACTCAGCTATGAATTAGCTGTGGCTAATTCAGGGCGAACCGGGTGGGGGACGCGATGAGCGAACGCGATCCGGCGGAGATCGCACTGCCCGGTGAGGGGCGGGTGGCGGATGCCGCGCAGCAGTCGCTCGCGGGTGGGCGGAGCGGTCTGTGGGCCGTGCTGCCGTTCCTCGGCCCCGCGTTCGTCGCGTCGGTGGCGTACGTGGATCCGGGAAACTTCGCGACGAACATCGCGGCCGGCTCGCAGTTCGGCTACATGTTGCTGTGGGTCATCCTCGCTTCGAACCTGATGGCCATGCTCATCCAGGCGATGTCCGCGAAACTCGGCATCGCCACCGGGATGAACCTGCCGGAGGTCTGCCGGGCGCGCTACTCGAAACCCGTTGCGCGGGGACTCTGGGTGCAGGCGGAGGTGATCGCGATGGCGACAGACCTCGCGGAGTTCCTCGGTGCGGCCCTGGGCTTCCACCTGTTGTTCGGCATCCCGCTCTTCTGGGCGGGCGTCCTGACGGGAGTCTTCTCGTTCGGGATCCTTCACCTCCAGGAACGGGGGGCACGACCGCTCGAGATCGTGATCTCGGTGCTCGTGGGCGTCATCCTCGTCGGGTTCGCCGTTCAGTTCGTGCTGTCCGATCCGTCCGCGTCCGGCATCGCCGAGGGCCTGGTCACGCCGCGGTTCGACGGCGCGGAGAGCCTGCTTCTGGCTACCGGGATTCTCGGCGCGACGGTGATGCCGCATGTCATCTACCTGCACTCGGCGCTGACGCAGCGCCGGGTCGTGGGGCGCTCCGAGGACGAGAAGCGGCGGATCTTCCGCTTCGAGCAGGTGGACGTCGTGATCGCCATGGGGATCGCGGGCGTCATCAACATGACCATGCTGATCATGGCCGCCGGCATCTTCCACCGGCGCGGCCTGACCGGCGTCTCCGACATCGACGACGTCTTCCACCGCCTCGGTGATCTCGTCGGATCGCACGCCCAATATGCATTCGGGGCGGCGCTCCTCGCGTCCGGGCTGTCGTCATCGTCGGTCGGGACGCTGGCGGGGCAGGTGGTCATGCAGGGCTTCATCGACCGGAAGGTCCCGATCTGGCTGCGCCGCGGCCTGACAATGGCGCCGGCCCTGCTCGTGCTCGCCGTCGGCATCAACCCCAGCCGGGCACTCGTGATCAGCCAGGTGATCCTGTCATTCGGGATCCCGTTCGCGCTGATCCCGTTGGTCCTCTTCTGCCGGGACCGCGGCCTCATGGGCGGCCTGGTGAACCGGCGGACCACGACGATCGCGGCGACGGTCGTGGCGACGCTCATCGTCGTGCTGAACGCCGTGCTCCTGGTCCAGACGCTGGGATGAGAATCGCGAGAAGGGCGGTGTCGACGGTGAACGCCATCCGGAACGGTGCGGTCTCGTCCGAAGCGACGACGGCTTGGACGGCCTGCGTCGTCCGAGCCGGATGAGAAGAGCCCTCGACACGGATGCCGCATCAGCCCCCGCACCGGGATCCGGCCAGTCCCCCTGTCTCTCTTTCGGATCGCGGAGTAGCGTGCGTTCCGGTCGCACGGTGGTCGGAACGATAAGGAGCCGCCATGATCATCCACCCACCCGCTGCGGACGCCGTCGAGGGCCATGCGGCGCAGATGTACGGCAGCGACGTGGAGTCCGACGGGTTTGTCTTCGGGTATACCAAGGCGATGGCCGTGAACCCGGAGGCGCACGCGGCCTTCGAGCAGCTGATCCGAGCGATCGTCCCCTCCATCGGCATTCGCGGTTTCGAGGCTGCCACGCTGGGCGCCGCGCGCGCGATCGCGTCACCTCACTGCCTGCTCGCCCACGCGCGCAAGTCCGTGCGCGGCGGAGTCACCGACGAGGCCGGACTGAGTGCATTCGCTGTCGGTGACGACAGCGCATTCACGCCCGCCGAGCAAGCGGTGATCCGCTACGCCGAGAAGTTGTCGACGGATGCCGCGGCCATGACCGATGAGGACAGTCAGGAGCTGCGAGACGCAGGATTCACCGACCGGCAGATCGTTGACATCACCCTTGCCGCTGCCGCCCGGAACTTCTTCAGCCGAGCACTCCTCGCCCTCGCCGTGCCGGTCGACGCGATGCCCGGACTGGATCCCGCGCTCGCACGGGCCCTCGTCGACGAGGAGGCGACGCAGGCCAGCGACGAGTGACCCCGCAGCCGGTCGCTCCGTCCTCCTACGGGAAGTACAGCCGCCTGAGGTTGGCGCGGAGCTCGGCCTCGTCGCCCTCCACGCGGTACTGGCCGATGCCGTTCTGCAGGATCGGCGCGTTCTTGGCGCTCGACGCGAGGGTGAAGACGCAGGTCATCGCGCTTCCCGTCCGGCACTTCGCCGGCGCGCCACCCTTCAGCTTGGGCTTTCCGGACGTGATCTGGAAGTGGATCTTGTCGCGCATCGCGCTGTCCACACGGGTGGACCCCAGGCCGCTCACGTAGAGGGCGATGCGGTTGGGGTAGACCTGCCACTCGTAGGTGTTGAACGGGTAGCGGCCACGACCGCCGTGATCGTAGTGGTACATCTCGATCCAAAGGCCGCCGGACAGCTGGAGCGCGCGGCGGACGCCCTCGTGCGAACGGAAGTGCGGTCGTCCGTCCCGCCCGAGGTTCTGGTAGGGGCCGCGGCCGACCCCGATCGAGGTGACGACACCGGGTGCGATGAAGAAGTGGATGCGCTCGGCGTAGCTCCCGCCGCCACGGTAGGGGGTCGCGGCCAGGATCTCGATCGCGCGCGAGAGTTCGTATCCGGGCTGTCCCGTCCGCGCGGTCGGCCGATAGACGGGGAACGCCCGCTTCTTCTGGGAGAGGCTGGAGCGCCCCCGCCAGGCCGCGGCGTTGAGGTTGGGAGCCTTCTCCGCGAATCGGTGGTCGATCTCGTCGACGAACACCAGGCCGCTCCGGCAGTCGACCTGGCCCCATGAGAACTTGCAGGCGTCGCCGTCCACACGGCTCTTCAGGTAGTCCGCCATCCGTTCGCCGGTCGACTGCTTGATCAGGTCCCCCGCGAGGATGTGATCGACCCGGTACGGCTTGTCCGCCTCGCCGGCGTACAGGTGCCCGCGGGGCCGGCCCGGGACGAAGAGCCGACCGTCGACAGGGGGCGCGTCCGCGGCTCCGGGCTTGATGATCTTGCGGTTCGACTCCGGGGTGCTGTACATCAGGATCATCGGCTGGGCGGCGGCCGTGGCGGCGGCACCGGCAGCCAGGATTACGGCCGCAACGGCCACGAGACGTCGAAATCTCATCGGGGCGTCATGCTCCTCAGGTTCGAATCGGCGGCGGGGGTTGCGGTATCCCCGGTGCCGGACTTGCTGTCGTTATCGGCACAGTGCCGGGTGCCCTTGACCGGGCACAACCCCCACGGGTGCCCGGCCGGAGGAAATCGGGCCGGGTAGTGAGGATTTACGCTCTACCAGGCGGAGCCGGTGACCTGTGAGCGGTCAGGGGCGATCGCGGCCACCGGGATCGCGAGGCCGACACAGTCCAGCATCCGGCAGGTGTCGGCGATCGCGTCCGGATGCTCGTCGACGTCGGCGATCACCGCGACGCGGATGTCGACCGCGGCATCGACGTAGTCGCGCAGGCGGCGGATGGTGTCGCGCCGGACGAGCGTCTCCGGGAGTTCCACCTCCACCGCGATCGGCGGGGTGTCGTGCCCGCGCTCACACAGGATGTCGGGCACGCCGCGTCCGGTCAGACGCGGGGGAGGGAAGCCCTCGATGCCCGCGTGGACGCGCCACGGGGTGCGGGTCGCGAGATCGCGTGCGATCAGCTCCACGCCGCCGTCGTGGAGGGCGAGGCGGCGTTCGTAGTCCTCGAGCCATCGGATGAATGGTGCGATCGCGGGGCTCCCCGGGCGATGGGATCAAGCGATATGAGCGGATGGTAGGAGCCATGTCGGACGGCAATCCCCATCGGCGCCGACCCGGCGGTCTACGATCTGCCCGGAACGCTCACGCGCGAATCGATGGGGGACGGATGGGAACGAAGAACCGAAAACTGCCGAGGCGCGGCAACGCCGAGAAACTGCGCGCCACGGAGACCGTCCGCAAGCGCAGCGGGGCGGACCTCCAGAACGGCTGGTGGGGACGCCACGGCAACCTGTACCTGACAGACGATCGGCTGTTGTTCCATCCCACGCCGATCGACTTCGTCTTGGGCGGCAGGCGGCACCAGATGGGGCTGGACGAGATCCTCGAGGTGGAACGGCTCCCGAAGTCACCCGAGCAGATGCTCGCCGGCGGCAAGCGCCCCCGGATGATCATCCACACCGCCGAATGCGGCTACGAGTTCATGGTGGGCGACCTCGACGCGTGGATCGACGCCATCGAGATCGTCTACGCACAGCGCATACGAAACGCGGACACACCCCACGTGCCGACCATCGTCCGCTCCGGATCCACAACGGGATTGCTCGACCCCGAGTCCGTCCGGTAAACTCCAAATTCCCGATGGGAAACGGAGCATTCAACTGATCACGATCAGCGATCGCAGCAAGTCCGCCGTCGAGGCCCTGGTCGAACTGGCACGCCGAGGCGGTCAGGGACCGGTCCCGATCCTGGAGATCTCTGAGGCCCGCAAGCTTCCGCTCCATGTGCTGGAGCAGCTCTTCGCGTCCCTGCGCCGCGCCGGCATCCTCAAGAGCCAGCGGGGCGTGCGCGGTGGGTACAGCTTCGCGCGCCCCGCCGACGAGGTGACGCTCCTCGACGTGGTCGAGTGTGTCGACGGCGCCATCGTCGGCGCACTCGACCGGGCCCCGTCGCCGGTCGACGAGATCTGGCAGGAGATGTGCGAGACGTTGTCGCAGCGGCTCTCCGCCATCACGATCGCCCAGGTCGTCGAACGCGAGATCCAGGCATCCGGAACCATGATGTTCCACATCTGACGGACCCCGTCCGGTCCAGCGAACTGAACACGAGGAAACGAGAGAGCATGCCCGTCGTCGAGTCAATCACGGACCTGGTCGGACGCACCCCGCTGCTCCACCTGGGTGGGATCGACGCGGGCACGGGTGCGCGCATCCTCGCCAAGCTCGAGAGCTTCAACCCCGCCGGCAGCGTCAAGGACCGCATCGGCCTCGCCATGATCGAGGCGGCCGAGCGTGCGGGGAAGCTCGTCCCCGGCAAGAGCGTGATCGTCGAGCCGACCTCCGGCAACACGGGTGTCGCCCTGTCGTTCGTGGCCGCCGCCAAGGGCTATCGCTGCATCCTGACCATGCCGGAGACCATGAGCGTGGAACGTCGCAACCTCCTGGGCGCCTATGGTGCCGAGCTCGTGCTGACGCCGGGCGCCGAGGGCATGCGGGGTGCCATCGCCAAGGCCAACGAGATCGTCGCGGAGACCCCGGACGCGTTCCTGCCCCAGCAGTTCGAGAACCCGGCCAACCCCGAGATCCACCGCGAGACGACGGCGGCCGAGATCTGGGACGCGACGGGGGGCGAGGTGGACTACCTGGTCGCCGGCGTCGGCACCGGTGGCACGCTCACGGGCGTCGGTGAGGTCCTCCGTTCGCGGCGGCCCGGTGTCCGGGTGATCGCGGTCGAGCCGTCCGACTCGCCGGTGCTGTCCGGAGGCGACCCCGGCCCCCACCGGATCCAGGGGATCGGCGCCGGGTTCATCCCGGGGGTGCTGAACACGGCCGTCTACGACGAGGTGGTGACGGTCGGCGCCGACGCCGCGTTCGCGATGGCCCGCCGCCTGGCGCGTGAGGAGGGGATCCTGGTGGGGATCAGCGCCGGCGCGAACGTCCACGCCGCGGTCGAGGTCGCCCGGCGGCCGGAGAACGCGGGCCTGACGATCGTTACGTTCCTGTGCGACACCGGTGCGCGCTACCTCAGCATCCAGGGACTCTTCGACGAGGCCTGAGGTTCCGAGCCGGTCCTGACCTCCCGCCGCGGACCTCCATCCGCGGCGGGACGTCACGACGACGGTCCGGCGATCGGCGGCCGGTACTCCATCACCACGTGATCCCGGGTGTCGGCCGGGTTGTCCGGATCCAGCTCTCCGCGTGCGGCGAGCCGGAAGCCGGCCCGTCTGAGCGCGCGCCACGACCGCTCGTTCTCCGCGTGGACGGGCACCACCACGCGCCGGACGTCGGGGTGGTCGGTGGAGAGGAGCTCGATGAAAGCGCGGATCATGGCGGTGCCGAGGCCGGCGCCGATGCGATCGGCGTCACCGATGAGGTAGTCGATCGACCAGTCGCCGTCCGTCACGGGGATGATCTCCGCCAGCTCGCGGGCGTACTCCGGCTCCCCGCCGTAGGCGTAGCGCTGGATCAGTCCGAAGTCACCGTCGCCGTCCGACGCGATGAACACCTCGGTCGGGTCGTCGCCGTCGATCGAGGGTCCGTACGCCGCTTCAAGGGACGCGAGGTCGGAGGGGTCGGCCCACCACCGCCTCACGTGCGGCGCGTCCAGCCATCGCGACAGCGTCGGGAGATCGGTCCGCTGGATGGGGCGGAACCGGATCATCCAGCGGACGTCAGCGCCGGATGAGCGAGACCAGGCGCGTGCGGTGGGTGAAGCCCAGCTCCTTCCAGAACGCGCCGGCCTCCGGCGTGTCGTCGATCTCGGCGCACAGATGGCTTCCGACCGCGTCGCGGACCGCGATGGCGATCTCGCCGACGAGGGTTCGACCGATCCCCTTGCGGCGCTCCGACGGGACGACGCCGATCCAGTTGATCCACCCGGTGGGCATCTCCGCCTGGACGAATCCCACGATCTCCTCACCGCGGCGTGCCGCGAGGAAGGTCCCCCAGCCCTCGGCCGTCTCGAAGCCGGTGGGCGAACCCACCTCCTTGAACAGCGAGAAGTCCTCCATGGCGGCGGCCTCCGCCCGCGTGAACGACTCGGCCCACTCGTTGCGGTAGGGCTCGATCCGGACGCCCTGCGGGGCGGGATCCTTCCGGAACCCGTCGATGCGCCGGGCCACGGTCGCCGTCTCGGAGTACGGGGTGAACCCGAGGTCCTTCAGGAGCGGGACGAGTTCGTCCTCCGGGGAGAGCGCGATGTCCAGCGGGCCGTCGCCGAGTCCGCCGACGAGCTCCGCGAGTGCGGCGGGCGACTCGGCCCGCAACTTGTCGATCCGCGTCGCCTTCGCGCTGGGCGACGGGCCGGTCACGCACGATGCGCCCGGGACCTCGAATTCGCCTGCCGTCTCGCCTGTCGCCATATCCGCCCCTCCACCACGTGTCGTGTGAGATTGGTGCAATACTAGAGGGACATGTCGACCGTGGGTAACGTCTTCCGCCGAATCCGCTCCGCCCTGCAGCGCGATGTCGCCGCTGCGAAGGAGCGCGATCCCGCCGCACGCAGCACCCTGCAGCTCGTGACCTCGTACCCGGGGCTCCACGCCGTCTGGGCGCATCGCCTGGCGCACCCGCTCCACCGCAGGGGCTACCGTCTGCTCGCCCGCTGGATCAGCCAGCTGGCGCGGTTCATCACCGGCATCGAGATCCATCCGGGTGCCACCGTCGGACCGGGGCTCTTCATCGACCACGGGATGGGCGTGGTCATCGGCGAGACCACCGAGATCGGCGAGGACGTGACCATCTATCAGGGTGTCACCCTCGGAGGGACCGGCAAGCAGTCCGGCAAACGCCACCCGACGATCCACGACGGGGTCATCATCGGCACCGGCGCCCAGGTCCTCGGCTCGATCGACATCGGCGAGGGGGCCAAGGTCGGCGCCGGATCCATCGTCGTGAAGAACGTCCCCGGTGCTGCCGGCACACTCGGTACAGCGGAGGTCGCAGGCGCGACGCCGGACGGCTACACGATCCTCGTCAGCCCGATCGGCCCGATCACGCTGCAGCCGCACGAGTCCATCTCCTACGACGCCGTCTCCCTGGGCCTGGTGGCCAATCAGACCGTCGGGCTCCGCTACGACTCCAACACCAACGTGACCGTCCTCGCGGCCACCAACAGGGCCGGCGATGCGGACGGCACGCAGGCCAACACCGACGCGGGCAACAGCTTCTTCTTCGGTGATGCCTTCATCAACCGTCTCAAGGCCGGCACGCTCTACTTCGAGGACATGTTCTTCT
>CALMEC010000130.1 GCA_937862675.1 uncultured Actinomycetes bacterium | reverse complement strand
ACCGACCTCACCCGAAGCGCGCCGTCCACGCCACGACCGGTGCCGACGCCGATCCCGCCATCGGCACCGGTCGAACCCGCACCGGAATCGACCGATCCCGTACTCGATGTCCGGGGACTCGGCATGTGGTTCGGCCGCCATCACGTCCTCGACGGCGTGGATCTGTGCATTCCGCAGCGTTCCATCACCGCCATGATCGGCCCGTCGGGCTGCGGGAAGTCCACGCTGCTCAGGGCACTCAACCGGATGCACGAGATGGTCCCCGGAGCGCGGGTCACCGGGACGGTCCGGCTTCACGGACACGACATCTATGCAGCCGGCGTCGATCCGATCGCGCTCCGCCGGTCGATCGGGATGGTGTTCCAGCGTCCGAATCCCTTTCCGACGAAGTCGATCCGCGACAACATCCTCGCCGGCCCCCGCTTCAACCGTCTGGGGGTCCGCGGCGCCCAGGCCGACGCGCTGGTCGAGTCCGCGCTGACGGACGCCGGGCTCTGGCGGGAGGTGCGGGACCGCCTCGATCGTCCGGCGGGCAGTCTGTCGGGTGGCCAGCAGCAGCGTCTGTGCATCGCCCGGGCATTGGCCGTCGAGCCGGATGTCCTCCTCATGGATGAACCGTGTTCGGCGCTGGACCCCCAGTCGACGGCGCGTATCGAGGACCTGGTCCATGAGCTGCGGTCCCGCCTCGCAATCGTCATAGTGACGCACAACATGCAGCAGGCGCGCCGCATCAGTGACCACACGGCCTTCATGACGATCTCCGACGAGGGTGAGCCGGGGCGGCTCATCGAGGTCGGGCGGACGGACGACATGTTCATCCGTCCGTCCGACGCCCGCACGGAGGCGTACGTGTCGGGCCGGTTCGGCTGATCGTCGCCCGGTCCGGCACGTCTGCCCGCGGCCCGCGGCCCGCGGGCGATGACCGGCTCTCCCCGGCCGGTCAGGCCTTCGCGGTGCCCAGGACCGCCCACGCTGCGGCGAACCGGGCGATCGGCACCCGGTAGGGCGAGCACGAGACGTAGTCCAGGCCGAGCGACTCGAAGAGCGCGATCGACGCCGGGTCACCGCCGTGCTCGCCGCAGACGCCGGTCTTGAGCTGCGGCTTCACGGCGCGGCCGCGCTCGGTGCCCAGGCGCACCAGGCCGCCGACGCCGTCGGCGTCGATCGACGCGAACGGGTTGGTCGTGAGGATCCCCGTCTCCAGGTAGCGACCGAGGAATCCGCCCTCGGCGTCGTCGCGCGAGATGGCGATCGTGGTCTGGGTCAGGTCGTTGGTCCCGAACGAGAAGAAGTCGGCGTGCTCGGCGATGCGGTCGGCCACGACGGCGGCCCGGGGCACCTCGATCATCGTCCCGATCGTGTGATCGAAGCGCCGGCCGGCGGCGGCGAATTCCTCGTCCAGGGTCGCCGCGATGACGGTGCGCATCCGCTCCAGCTCCTCGGGGAACGCCACGAGGGGCACCATGATCTCCACCACCGGCTCGCCGCCACGGTCCTGGACGGCGAAGGCGGCGCGGGCGATGGCGCGGACCTGCATCGCGGGGATCTCGGGGTGGAGCAGGGCCAGCCGGACACCCCGGGTGCCGAGCATGGGGTTCATCTCGGTCAGCTTCGTGACCTGCGCGAGGAGGGCGCGTGCCGCCTCGAGCTCGGTGTCCGGACCGCCCGTCAGCTCCAGGCGCTGCACCGTGAGCGCCTGCTCGGTCAGGTCGGGAAGGAACTCGTGCAGCGGCGGATCGAGCAGCCGGATCGTGACCGGCAACCCGGACATAGCCTCGAAGATCGCCTCGAAGTCGGCCTGTTGCATTGGGAGGATCTCGTCGAGGGCCGCGGCCCTCGACGCATCGTCGGCGGCCAGGATCATGCGTCGCACCGCCGGCAGCCGGTCGTCTGCCATGAACATGTGCTCGGTGCGGCACAGGCCGATGCCCTCGGCCCCGAACTCACGGGCGCGGACGGCGTCCTCGCCGGTGTCGGCGTTCGCGCGCACCCCGAGGCGGCGCACGTCGTCCGCCCAGCCGACCACCTCCTGGAAGGCCTCGTCGATCTGCGGCGGGATGAGCTCGAGTGCCCCCAGGAAGACCTCGCCGGTGGAGCCGTCGAGCGTGATGACGTCCCCCTCGGAGACGGTGGTGTCGCCGACCGTGAACCGTCGTGCCTCGGCGTCGATCTTGAGGGCCGACGCCCCGGCCACGCACGGCTTGCCCATCCCGCGGGCGACCACGGCCGCGTGTGAGGTCATGCCGCCGTGCGCCGTGAGCACGCCCTGCGCGGCGATGGTGCCGCCGATGTCGTCCGGCGTGGTCTCCCAGCGCACGAGGACGACGGCATCTCCGGCGCGCCCGCGCGTCTCCGCGGTCTCGGCGTCGAAGACGACCTCGCCGACGGCCGCACCGGGCGACGCCGCCAGCCCCGTCGTCAGCGGGTTCGCCTCGTGCTCCGGATCGATGGCGGGATGCAGGAGCTGGTCCAGCTGCCCCGGCTCGATGCGTCGCAGGGCCTCGTTGCGGTCGATGACCCCCTCGGCCACCAGGTCACGTGCCACCCGGACCGCCGCCTGGGCGGTCCGCTTCCCCCTCCGGGTCTGCAGCAGGTAGAGCGTGCCGTCCTCCACGGTGAACTCGATGTCCTGCATGTCGCGGTAGTGGGCCTCCAGGCGGTCCATCGTCTCGCGCAGGCGGGAGAACGCGTCCGGCAGGACGCCCTCCATCTCCCGGAGCGGGCGGGGCGTGCGGATGCCGGCCACCACGTCCTCCCCCTGGGCGTTGACGAGGAACTCGCCGTAGACCTCGTCCACCCCGGTGGCGGGGTTGCGCGTGAAGCACACTCCGGTGGCGGAGGTGTCGCCCCGGTTCCCGAAGACCATCTGCATGACGTTCACGGCGGTGCCGAGGTCGTCGGGGATGCCGTTGGCCCGGCGGTAGACGGCCGCGCGGGGGTTCTGCCAGGAGCGGAAGACGGCGTCGATGCTGTGGCGCAGCTGTTCGCGCGGGTCCGACGGGAGATCGCGTCCCATGTGCTCGCGGGAGACCTCGCGGAACACCCGTACGAGATCGCGGAGGTCGTCCGTTGTCAGGTCGGTGTCCGCAGCGACGCCCTTGCGCTCCTTCGCGGTCGTCAGCTCGTTCTCGTAGACGTGTGCGGGCACCCCCTCCACGACCTCGCCGTACATCTGGATGAACCGGCGGTAGGAGTCCCAGGCGAAGCGCGGGTCGTCGGCCTCCGCGCCCAGTGCCTCGACCGACGCGTCGCCGATGCCGAGGTTGAGGATCGTGTCCATCATCCCCGGCATCGAGAACACGGCCCCGGACCGGACCGACACCAGAAGCGGGTTGTCTGCGGCGCCGAGACGGCGACCCGTGCGCTTCTCCAGCCGCTCCAGGGCGGCCAGCGTGTCGTCCCAGAGCCCGTCCGGCCAGGTGCCGTCGGCGGCCATCGTGTCGACACAGGCCGTGGTCGCGACGGTGAAGCCGTCCGGCACCGGTATCCCCAGTCGCATCATCTCGGCGATGTTGGCGCCCTTGCCGCCGAGGAGGGACGTCATCGACGCATCGCCCTCGGACAGGTCGTAGAGATAGCGGGTCGATGCGGCACTCATGTCATGGCTCCTGTGTCGGGCAGGCGTCGAGGAATGGTACGGAATGAAGTGTCCGTCCCGGAAGGACGGTGCGTTGAGGGGCACTCCGCTGTCCGGCGACGATGCCCGTCAGCGGCGGCGTGTCATCCCCGGTGCCAGGCACCGGGGATGACACGCCGAAGTCCACTGGTGAGAAGTGACTGCAAATGCGCGTGTTCGAGAGAAGAGGACGCCGACCCGTGTCACCCCCGGTGCCAGGCACCAGAGGTGACACGGGCGACATGACCCGGCCCCGGGACCGCGCATCTGGCTGGGACACGCCGTCCGTGGGGCCTCGCCGTGGCCGATCGCGCGTGACCCACACACGCGGATCGTCACGGCCGACGGTGCACACGCCGGTGGAGCGGGGACTCCGGTGCACGCCGCCGATCCGTACCGGTCGTCAGCCGGCCAGTCGCTCGGCCGCGCCCGGCACGGCCCGCTGGTCGCTGCCGACGTACGAGCTGAGCGGGCGGATGAGTGCGTTCGCCGCGCCCTGCTCGATGATGTGCGCGGTCCATCCGGTGATGCGCGCCATCACGAACAGCGGCGTGAACATCGGGATGTCGAAACCCATGAGGTAGTAGGCCGGCCCCGCCGGGAAGTCCAGGTTCGGGTGGATGCCCTTGGAGGAGACCATCTCCTCCTCGAGCGCGTCGTACATGTCGACCCACCGCTGCCCGTCGGTCAGCTCGGCCATCCGCACGAACGCGGCCTTCATGGTGGCGACGCGCGAGTCACGGTCCTTGTAGACCCGATGGCCGAACCCCATGACCTTCCGCTTCGCGCCCAGCTGCTCGCGCAGCCATCCCGCGGCCCTCGACGGGTCGTCGATCTCCAGCATCATGTGCATGACCGCCTCGTTGGCACCGCCGTGCAGCGGTCCCTTCAGGGCGCCGATCGCCGCCGTGATCGCGGAGTAGATGTCGGAGAGCGTCGAGGTGACGACGCGCGCCGTGAAGGTGGAGGCGTTGAAGCTGTGCTCCGCGTAGAGGATCATCGAGATCTCGAAGCAGTCGACCACCTCCTTGGCCGGCACCTCGTCGAAGCACATGTGGAAGAAGTTCTCCGCCCAGCGGAGTGACGGGTCGGGCGCGATCCGGTCGAGCCCCCTCCGGCGCCGGTAGTCCTGGGCGACGATGGTCGGGAGCTTCGCGAACATCGCCTCGGCCTTCGCCAGGCTGGCCTCCGGGCTGAGGTCCTCGGCCGTCGGGTCCTCGGCGCCGAGCGCGCTGATGGCGGTCCGCAGGAGGTCCATCGGATGGCAGGTGTCCGGGACGCGGTCGATGATCGAGATGATCGACCGGCTGACCTCACGCTGGGCACGTTCCCGCTCGGTGAACGCGCGGAGCTGCTCGGTGTTCGGCAGCTCGCCGTGCCAGATGAGGTAGGCGACCTCCTCGAACGAGCAGTCTGCGGCGAGCTCCTGCACCGGGTAGCCGCGGTAGGTGAGCGACAGGGTCTCGGGGACCACGTTGGAGATCGTGGTGGTGTCCACGACGACCCCGGCGAGGCCCTTGTGGATCTCGGCACGCGTGTCAGCTGCCATGGGTTCCTCCTGGGATGTCGAAGTTCACGAGGTCGTCGTCGAACGCCCGGTAGGCGGCGTAGTCGACGAGCTCGTAGAGGCGACTGCGGTGCTGCATCCGGTCGATGACCGGGACCTGCGTACCGTCGGTCGCGAGAGTGGTGAGAAGCTCGTCCACGGCGCCCATCGCGCTCCGTAGCGTGCTGACCGGCCAGATCACGAGGTTGAACCCCAGATCCGACAGCGTGGCGGTGTCGAGCTGGGGGCTCTGGCCGAACTCGGTCATGTTCGCCATGAGCGGGGCGTCGATGGCGCGTCGGAAGGACGCGAACTCGTCTCGGGTGGTGAGCGCCTCGGGGAAGATCATGTCGGCGCCCGCGTCGAGATAGGCCTTCGCGCGCGCCACGGCGGCGTCGAAGCCCTCGATCGCCTTCGCGTCGGTGCGCGCGCAGATGATGAAGTCCGGATCGCGGCGTGCGAGGACCGCGGCACGGATGCGGCGGACCATCTCGTCGGCGGGGGCGACCTGCTTGTTGTCGAGATGACCACAGCGCTTGGGGTTGACCTGATCCTCCAGGTGACAGCCGGCCAGGCCGGCGTCCTCCAGGACCGCGATCGTCCGCGCCACGTTGGCCGGCTCCCCGAAACCGGTGTCGGCGTCGATGAGGGTGGGCAGACCCGTGACCTGCGCGATGCGTCCTCCGCGATCCGCCACCTCGCTGAGCGTCGTCAGCCCGATGTCGGGGAGCGCCAGGTCCGCGGCGAGGGCCGCTCCTGACACGTAGACGCCGTCGAAGCCGTGGTCGGCGACGGCCCGTGCGACGAGCGGGGAGAACGCCCCGGGAAACCGCAGGAGCCGACCCGACTCCAGCCCGTCCCGGAAGGCCCGCCGGCGTTCCCGAGGCGTCACGGCCGGTGCGGTGGGGAGTGTGGACGAGGTCTCGCCCATCAGAACAGCCCTCCTGCCGGGACGTCGAGCGGCGACGCCGTCACGAAGCTGAGCCGCCGGACCTCGTCCGGGGAGAGCTCGTCCACGCGGGTCGCGAGTTCGAGGAAACGCTCCTGTTCGCCGGGGGCGACCACGCCGTCGGCCAGTGAACGGAACTTGGCGATGTAGTCCGGACGCGTGAACGGCCGTGCACCGAGCGGATGGGCGTCCGCGACGGCCATCTCGTCACCGATGACGGTGCCGTCGTCCAGGGTGATGTCGACACGCGCGCCGAACGCCTTCTCATCCGGGTCCTCGGCGTGGTAACGACGGGTCCACTCCGGGTCCTCGACGGTGCGGATCCGGTTCCACAGGTCGATCGTGGAGGTACGGTGGGCGCGCTCCGGCGCATATGAGTGCCGGTGGTGCCAGGCCCGGTCCTCCAAGGCCACGGCGAAGATGTACATGACCGAGTGGTCCAGCGTCTCGCGACTGGCGTTCGGGTCGAACTTCTGCGGATCGTTGGCGCCCGTCCCGATGACGGTGTGGGTGTGATGGCTTGTGTGGATCACGACCTCGCGGATGCGCGACAGGTCGTCGATCCGGCCGGCCATGCGCCGTGCCAGGTCGATGAGCGCCTGGCTCTGGTACTCGGCCGAGTGCTCCTTGGTGTACGTGTCGAGGATCGCCCGCTTCGGCTCGCCGCGATCCGGCAGCGGCACCGTGTAGACGTGGTCCGGACCCCCGAGGAGCCACGCGATGACGCCGTCCTCGCCCTCGTAGACGGGGGCGGGTGCGCCCTCGCCGCGCATGGCGCGGTCGACGGCCTCCACCGCCATCTTCCCGGCGAACGCGGGGGCGTACGCCTTCCATGACGAGATGAGCCCCTTGCGGCTCTGCCGGGTGGTGGTCGTGGTGTGGAGCGCCTGGCCGACGGCCTGGTGGATGATCTCATCGGACAGGTCGAGCAATGTCCCGATGCCCGCGGCGATCGACGGTCCGAGATGGGCGATGTGGTCGATCTTGTGCTCGTGCAGGCAGATTCCGCGGACGAGGTCCACCTGGATCTCGTAGCCCGTGGCGATGCCGCGCACAAGCCGGGCTCCGTCGATGCCGCGATGCTGTGCGACCGCGAGGATCGCGGGGATGTTGTCGCCCGGGTGCGAGTACTCGGCGGCGAGGAACGTGTCGTGGAAGTCCAGCTCGCGCACCGCGACTCCGTTGGCCCATGCGGCCCACTCGGGTGAGACGCACGTCGCCAGATCGCATCCGACCACCGTCGCCCCGGGGGAGTACGGATGTGCGAGGGCCTGGGCGCGTGCGCTCGTCACGGGGTGGCGGCGGACCGAGGCTGCGGCGACGGCGGCGTTGTCGATGATCCGGTTGCCGATCATCTCGCTCACGTCGGCATCGACCGGCACCGGATCCGTCGCCACGCGGGCGATCTTCCATGCCAGCTCATCCTCGCGCCGGAGGCCGGCGCTGGACGGGGACGTCCGGACGGAGTGCGGGATCACCG
>CALMEC010000129.1 GCA_937862675.1 uncultured Actinomycetes bacterium | reverse complement strand
TCGTGGTCTACACCGACCTGGCGAACGAGAACACCCGGATCGCCACGCTGATGGTCGCCTCGGGCGTGATCGGGATGATGGCGGCGGCCCTCGGCGACCTGGACGAGCGCGCCGACGTCTTCGCGATCGGCTTCGTGGTCTGCCGCGTCATCGCGGCCATCTACTTCATGCGGGCCTTCCACGTCGACGCCACGCTGAAGAACGCGCTGCTGGTCATCGTGATCGGGTCGATCGCGACCGGGATGCCGCTCACCCCCGGAGGACTCGGGCCGAAACAGGCGCTCACCGTCGCGATCCTCGGGGCGGAGGGGACCCGCTCCACCGTGCTCGCGTTCTCGATCGGCATGGAGCTGACCATTCTGGTCGTCAACATCCTTCTGGCGATCGCCTGCCTCAGCGTCATGATGAAGGGCGTGCGCCTGCGCGACGCCCTCAAACATGCCCGCGCCGAGCGTGCGGCCGCGGACGGCAAGCCGCCGCCCGCCGCCGCCACCACCGACGGCTCGACCGGCCGCCGCCGTCGCGGTCGCCGGAAACGCCGGAACCGCGACGGGGGGGCGGCCGACGACGAATGGACCTGGCCGGAGTAGGGGGCGGCCGGCGGGTTGGCCGGACGCCAGGACGCATCGCGGCGCCGGTGCCGGGAACCCCCGGGACCGGCCTCCGGGGGCTATCGGTAGCATCACCGGCGTGATTGACCTCGACACCGTGAAGCACGTGGCCCGGCTCGCCCGTCTCCGCCTCAGCGCGGAGGAGGAGGCGACCATGGGGGATGAACTCAACGCCATCCTGACCCACGTGGACGAAATCCAGTCCATCGATCTCGACGGCGTGGAGCCCACCTCCCACGTCATCCAGCTCGAGAACGTCCTCCGTCCGGACGAGCCCCGTCCGAGCCTGCCACCGGACGTGGCGCTCCGGGAGGGACCGAACACCCGCGACGACGGGTTCGTCGTCCCCCGCATCGGATGATCGATCCGACGGAGCTGACCGCCGGGAGCGCTCTCCGTGCGCTCCTCGCGGGGGAGATGTCGTCGGCCGAGCTGGTCGACGCCTATCTGGCGCGGTGCGAGGACGACCGGTGGGGGTCGTTCCTGGCGCTCGATGCGGAGCGGGCGCGTGCACGTGCCCGTGAGATCGACGAGATGCCGGAGAAGCCGCCGTTGCGCGGCATCCCGATCGCCGTCAAGGACGTGCTGTCCACCGAGGGACTCGCCACGACCTGCGCGTCACGCATCCTGGAGGGGTTCACGCCGGTCTACACCGCCACGTGCGTGGCGCGTCTGGAGAAGGCCGGCGCCGTCATCCTGGGCAAGACCAACATGGACGAGTTCGCCATGGGGTCGAGTACCGAGAACTCCGCGTACCACGTCACGCGCAACCCCTGGGATCCCGATCGGGTGCCCGGAGGGTCGAGCGGAGGCTCGGCGGCCGCGGTCGCGGCCTGCCAGGCTCCGTGGTCGCTCGGCACGGACACGGGCGGATCCATCCGCCAGCCCGCCTCGCTGTGCGGAATCGTCGGCATGAAGCCCACGTACGGCGCGATCTCGAGGTACGGCCTCGTGGCGTTCGCGTCGTCGCTGGACCAGGTCGGCCCGTTCGCCCGCAGCGTGCGGGATGCCGCACGCCTCCTCTCGTACATGGTCGGCCACGACCCCATGGACTCGACGTCCCTCGAGTGGCCGGAGCCGATCGCGGTCCCCGAGGGCGAGCGACTCGACGGCATGCGCGTCGGTGTCGTGGCCGAGCTGATGGGGGAGGGCATCGAACCGGGCGTGCGCGAGGCCGTCGAGCGTTCGCTCACCCTCATCGAGGAGCTGGGCGGGACGGTTGTCCCGGTGAGCCTCCCGGCGAGTGCCCACGGCCTGTCGACGTACTACCTGATCGCCCCCGCCGAGGCGTCGGCCAACCTGGCCCGCTTCGACGGCGTACGCTACGGCGCCCGTGTGGCGGCCGACACGCTCCTCGACCAGTACGAGCTCACGCGTGGCGAACTGTTCGGACCCGAGGTCAAACGCCGGATCATGCTGGGCACGTTCGCTCTCGCGAGCGGGTACTACGACGCCTACTACCGGCGCGCTCAGCAGGTCCGCACCCTCATCGTGCGCGACTTCGCCCGTGCGTTCGAGGACGTGGACCTCATCGCGACCCCCACGTCGCCCACCGTGGCGTTCAAGCTCGGCGAGCGCACCCAGGACCCGTACTCGATGTACCTCGCCGACATCTGCACCGTGCCGGTCAGCCTGGCCGGGCTCCCGGCGATCTCCATCCCGTGCGGTCTCTCCGAGGGACTCCCCGTCGGGCTGCAGCTGATCGGACCCGCGTTCAGCGAGAACCGCATCCTGTCGGCGGCACACGCCCTGGAGGGTGCGATCGGCTTCAACCCCACACCTCCCGGGATCCTGGCATGAGCGAGTTCGAAGCGGTCATCGGCATCGAGATCCACGTGCAGCTCCTCACGCGGACCAAGATGTTCTGCGGGTGCGAACTGTCGTTCGGCGACCCGCCCAACACCCACACGTGCCCGGTCTGCCTGGCGCATCCGGGCGCCCTTCCGGTGACGAACGCGGAGGCCATCCGTCTCGGCATCATCGCCGGCATGGCGCTCGGCTGCGAGGTCGCCGACCGTTCCGTCTTCCACCGGAAGAACTACTTCTACCCGGACCTGCCGAAGGCGTACCAGATCAGCCAGTTCGACGAGCCGCTCTGCGTGGGCGGGACGTTCACCTTCCTCCAGGAGGCGGGTGAGAAGACGATCGGCATCACCCGGGTGCACCTGGAGGAGGACGCGGCAAAGCTGCAGCACCTGTCGTCCTCGGGGCGTCGCGCGGGTGCCGAGGAGTCCGTGGTCGACTTCAACCGGGGCGGCACGCCCCTGGCGGAGATCGTCACCGAACCGGACCTGCGCTCCGGTGAGGACGCCGCGGACTTCCTGAAGCAGCTCCGGCACACGCTCCGCGAGTTCGGGGTCAGCGACTGCAACATGGAGGAGGGCTCCATGCGCGCGGACGCCAACGTCAGCATCCGCCCCGTGGGGAGCGCCGAGCTCGGCACCAAGACCGAGCTCAAGAACATGAACTCGTTCACGTTCCTGCGCCGCGGCGTGGAGGCCGAGATCGCCCGACAGACAGCGCTCGTCTCCTCCGGGCAGCGGGTGGTGCAGGAGACGCTCCACTTCGACCCGGTGACTGAGGAGCTGCATCCCCTCCGCAGCAAGGAGGAGGCGCACGACTACCGCTACTTCCCCGAGCCCGACCTGGTCCCGGTGGTCCCGGACCGCGCGTGGGTCGACGAGATCCGCGCGTCGCTCCCGGAGTCGCCGGTGGACCGTCGCCGGCGGTTCCCCAGGGCGTTCGGCCCGACCTACGCGGGCGCCGAGGTCCTCACCGAGACGGCCGAGCTCTCCGCCTACTTCCAGGCGCTGGCC
>CALMEC010000128.1 GCA_937862675.1 uncultured Actinomycetes bacterium | reverse complement strand
ACGCGTCCACGCCCCACAGCTGGCTGCGCCCGTCGAAGAATCCACCCAGCTGCCCCTCGATCTGGGCGACCTCGAGGTCGATCAGACTCTGCACCCTCAGAGACGCGTATCCCGACGTGTCGACCTCAGCCCGTCCGGTGCCGATCTGGAGCCCGCCGACGGCCACGTTGCCGGTCGCGACGAAGTTGAGCTGGCCGCCCCGGATCGTCATGGTCAGGTCACCCAGCACGTCGGCCGCATACTTCTTGGTCGGCGGCGTGTAGATGATGCCGAGGCTCACCCCCACCGTCGCCGCGAACTGCGGTTCGAGGCGGAGCCCGCCGCGCACCTGCGTCAGCCAGACGTTGCTGAAGACCATCACCCCGGGACGCGGCAGGTCGACCTGGAACTTGCCCGAGATGAACCGGCCCTTCGCGAACTCCACGTCGAGCCCGACACCTCCGGTCGTGAAGTCCACGGTGGCACCGCCGGTCCAGCGGTCGCCGTCCACGGTGTACTCGATCTTGAGGTTCTTGATCGAGACCGGGCCGAGCGGGATCTGCTTGGCACCGAGGGCGAACGAGTCGACGGAGACGCCCTTGCCGAGGGTGGCCCGCAGGGTGGCCGACCCGCTGACGCCGCCGAGCGCCGGCGGGAGCTTGAGCGAGACCGGGATCTTGACGCCATTGCCGTCGATGAGGATGTCGAAGTCGGCGTCGATCGGGAAGCCCTTGATCAACGCTCCGCTCGGGAGGTCCACGCCGGAGAAGAGCGACGTGCCGTTGGCACCGCTCATGCGGACGTGGAGCTCGAGGTGCGCCAGCGGGACCGTCCCGATGGCGTCGCCCTGGAGCGCGACGGTGACCTTGCCGGTAGTGTCGAGCGTCCTCTTCTGCGGGTTGAAGATGATCGAGACCCCGGCGTCCGGAATGAGGCTGATCCCGTTGAGGTCGACGGCGGCCCGCGAGACGTAGGCACCCCTGTACTTGGCGTCGGTGCTCTGCAGGAGGCACCCGATGGTGGGGGCGAGCGTGACGGAGCCGAATCCGGCGCTCTTGCAGCCCGCGAACCCACCGGGGATGCCGGTGCCCGCCAGGCTTCCCGCACCGGACCGGTTGGTCGGGGCCAGCGTGCCGAACGCCGCGACGGCGATGTCACCGGTGAAGAGACCGGTCGCGTCCCGGCGATAGACCATCACACCGCCGCCGTCGAACGCGGCCGACGAGGCCACCTGGTCGATCGCGCCCTTCGCGGCCGGGTAGGCGGAGCCGCCGGTGCCGTTCGGGTTGACGCGGCTCACCGAGAGGACGGACGGGGTGCCGGCGACCCAGCTGGCGATGAGCTTGCCGCTCGCGTCCTGGGTGAGAGCGACGGGATCCGCCTCCGTCGGGAAGAGCGAGGCCACGCGCGCCGGGGCGCCGCCCTGGTCGACCGACCAGAGCGTGGGCCGCTTGGCCGTCTTAGTGAGGAGGAACGGGCCGGACGGTCCGCCCGCCACGTAGGGGTCCTCGCCCGCGATCTGGGCCGACGTCCAGGCGGCGGCGTTGGAGGCGCCGCCGGTGTCGCCGACCTTCCGCACCAGCACGGGACCCACCGGCCCCGATGCCGCGGCGACGATCCCGTTGCCCGCGGGGGCGACCGTGCCGCCGTAGATCAGGCCGGTGGACGGATCCGCGAGGAGGGTCGAACCGGACGTGTAGCTGCCGGCGTCGATGAGCTGCATGAACAGGCCCGGCGTGTAGGTGCTCGTGATCGCGGCGATGCGCGGGTTGTCGCCTCCGACGAGGGCGACGGAGTGGGTGGGCAGGTTGCCAACGATCGCGGGTCCGCTCCATGTGGTCCCGCCGTCGACCGAGGTCCACGCGTAGGTGGTGCGGTCCGAGGTCGCCCCGCCCGGGTGGGTCACGACCGCGGGGTACCGGTGCGTCAGGACGACGAGCTGGTCGCCGACCTGCAGGATCTTCGGGCCCTCGTAGTCCCCGCTGTAGGGCACGTTGATGGGCATCGGCGTCTGGTTCGGGTTGTTGCACGCCTTGGCGCCGCGCGGGATGCGGCAGTAGTGCGTGATGTCCGACTCGGAGTCCGCGACGGATTCGTTCCACACGATGTGGCTGGTTCCGGCGGCGTCGACCGTGACCGACGGCATGCTGCCCTTCCCGATGACCACGGGTGCCGGCGGCTGGGGGGCGGCGGCACGGGGAACCGTACGCCCGCCCTTGTACCCGGGCGTTCGCAGCACCTTGGCCTTGGTGGCCTTGGCCTCGAGCTCCGCGGGCCGGTCCATCCCCGGAAGATCCAGGGTGACCGTGGCCTTTTTCCCGTTCGGGCCGCGCTCGTCCGCCGTTGCCGCGACAGCCGCGACCAACGAGGTTCCGAGGGCAGCGGCGACAGCGAAACGCACGATGAAGGGGCGCATGGGCGCAACCCTACATCCGCGTCAGACCGACGGCAATACGTGATCCGCCCGTACCATCAGGATACATACCAACCGGGTGGGCTCGCCGCGCCGGCGCCGTATCCGCCCCCGTCCTCCGCCGACGTGCGTCGCGAACCCTGTCTCGCCGGGCACGAGAAGGGCCTGCAGGCCGTCGCGTTTCCGGACACTTCCGGCAGACGGCGTTCCCCGTTCGGCCCGCCGGGCTATGATCGGCATACGCACAACGGACGTGGAGGACGCATGTTCAAGAAGTTGATCGCCGCGCTGGGCATCACCGGTGCCCTGTACTGGATCGCGAAGAAGCGCCGCAAGGGAGACGAGTTCGAGTTCACGGAGCTCCCGCCGGACGACAACCCGCCCCCGGCCTCCTGATCCTCAGCTCTCCACGTCACGGATCGCGGCACGCACACGTGACAGAAGGCCGCGGAATCTGAGGAACCCGTCGTCGTCGCCCCTCTCGCGGGCGGCGCTGGCGCGTCGTTCCAGGACGCGCTCCTGAAGCCGGAGGGTCACCTCGCGCAGCTCCCGTTCCACCGGAGGCGTGGTCAGCGTGACCCGCAGCTCCACCGTCAGAGGCTCCAGTTCCCTCGGCCAGTCGTCGATGGGGCGACCCGCGACGACCTCGCGGAACGCCGCCCGGTGGTCCGGGCGGTCGAACGCCTCCTCCGCCAGCTCGCCGCCGTAGGTCGCCGCGACCTCCGGCCCCAGGGCGACCGCGATGGCCAGCCAGCGGCGCTCGCGCACCTCGTCCACCGCCAGGCGTTCCACCAAAGCCGGCGGCGATGTCCGCCCGGCGGTGGCGCCCCCGCACGACTGCCCCACGCGCCCCGCCTCGCGTGCCAGGCGCTCCAGCATCGTCTGGGTGTTGGCACCCGACATCTCCAGGCGGCTCGCGGTGATACGCAGGGCCTCGTCGCGTTCGATGCTCTCCGGGAAGCGCGCCAGGAGCCGGGCGATGTCGGCGAACGCCTCGGAGCGCTCCGCCGCGGTGGCCCCCGCCCGGTCGGTGCGGGCGCGGACCAGGTAGGACAGCATCGGCTGCGGGGCCTCGACCAGTCCGCGGAGGGTGGCGACCCCGTCCTCCGCGGCCGCCAGGTCACCCGGATCGCTCCCGGCGGGGAACGGCACCGCGGTCAGGCGGACCTCCAGGTCGCCCAGTGCCTCGACGCTCCGCCACGCCGCGTCCTGACCGGCCCGGTCCCCGTCGAAGCAGAGGCGGACCTCGTCCGCCGTCCGGGCCAGGAGGCGCAGCTGCTCCGACGTGAGCGAGGTGCCCATGCAGGCGACGGCGTTGGGATATCCGGCCTTCGCCAGCGCGAGGACGTCGGTGTATCCCTCCACCACCATCACCCAGTCGCGGCGGGCGGCCTCCGCCCGCGCGACGTCCAGGGCGAACAGGAGGGTCCGTTTGCGGAAGTTGCGTCCCTCCGGGCTGTTGACGTACTTCGCACGCTCGTTCGGGTCGAGCGTCCGCGCCCCGAAACCCTGCACCTGATCGCGCCCGTTGGCGATCGGGAACGTTATGCGCGACGTGAAGAAGTCCTGCGGTGCCCCGCCGCGATCGCGGGCGAGCCCGGCCTCCACCAGCTGCCGGCGATCGTAGCCCTGTCTCAGCGCACGGGTGGACAGGACGCTCCCCCCGCCCGGTGCGTATCCGACGTGATAGGTGCGCAGCAGATCCTCGTCGAAGCCGCGTTCGGCGAGGTAGGCGCGGGCACCGGCCGCCTCGTCCGCCTTCCACAGATACGCCGCGTAGAAGTCCCGTGCGCGCTGGAGGACCTCGATGCGCTTCCGGTTCGCGGCGCGGGCCGCCTCCTCCTGAGGGGACGACTCCGCGTACTTGAGCTCGATGCCGAACCGCTCCGCGAGGGCCTCCACGGCCTCGTTGAAGGATGCGGCTCCCTCCCGCTCGCGCATCCAGGTGATGGCGTCGCCCTTGGCACCGCACCCGAAGCAGTAGTAGTTGCGGTGGTCCGGAAGGATCGTGAACGACGGGGAGCGCTCGTCGTGGAACGGACAGCGACCCCACCACCGTCCGCTGCGACGCACCAGCTGTACCCGTCCCCGCAGGAGCTCGACCAGGTCCGCCGCCTGGCGCACCGCCTCGACGCTGGCATCGTCGATCAGCGGCATGTCGTGGCCTCCGGACCGGAGGGCGCGACGGTCAGGGGATGAGCGACGTCGCCAGCCACAGCGCGACGAGTGTGGCGACGAGGACGAAGGCGTCGAGCATCCCGCCGATCATCTTCATGCGCTTGACGCCGTCCGCGTCCTCGGCTTCCTCCAGCTGCCGGACCTTCGGCCCCTGCCACATGCTGTGGACCACCACCGCGAAGCCCATGAGCAGGAGCAGGATGATCTTCGCGAGGAGACGGTGCCCGTAGTCGGTGGAGGTGAGCTTGTCCATGTCGACGTTGCGATGCTGCAGGAGCAGTCCGCCCGACACGAGGATCGTCACCCACGCGATGCCGCCCAGCATCCCGAACCGCTGGCCGACGCGGGCGATGAGCGCACGCCCGCCGTTTGGTCCCTCGGTGGCACGTGCGATGGGGACCGCGACCACCCCGAGGAAGATCATCCCCCCGAGCCACACGGCGACGCCGAGCACGTGGAGGAAGCGTACGAGTGTCCAGATGTCCCAGAGGTCGTTCACGCACTCATCATGCCCGGTTTCGATCGCGAACGGGGGCCGGGACGGTGGCGGAGGGACAGATGTCGGCCAGCACGCACGAGCCGCAGCGCGGGCGGCGTGCGATGCACACGG
>CALMEC010000127.1 GCA_937862675.1 uncultured Actinomycetes bacterium | reverse complement strand
GCCGGCTCGGAGAGCAGGACGACGACGGGAATACCGCGATGCGCGAGTGTGAGCATGCGGATCGCCTCCGGTCCGCCCTCCCGGAGGGCGGCGAGGACGATGCGCGGGCGACCGTCGGGACGCAGATGCCCGGTGAGCGCACGATCATCCGATGCCGCACCGACCTCCGCGATCTCCGGCCGCAGGTCGAGCAGCGCGGTGAGCGCCGCCATGATGAGCGGCCGGTCGGCGAAGACGACGACTCGGAGATCGGTCCTCACGTCGACGCGCAGATGCGGTGCGACGCTCGCACGGCTACGAGAACCTCGCCGCCTCCGCGTCGAGCGCGACGTTGACGAGGCGGTCGGCCTCCTTGTTGAACCCGCGTCGAACGTGTTCGAACGTGATGGAGGCGAACCGGCCGCTCAGGGCACGGGCATCGCGCGAGAGCCCCTGGAGCCCCGGGGCCTTGACGCGCCATCGGCCGGCCATCTGCTCGATCACGAGTTTGGAGTCGCCGTGCACGGCGAGGTGCCGGACGCCCAGGTCCAAGGCGCGCGCGAGACCCGCGATGAGGCCCCCGTACTCCGCCTCGTTGTTGGTGGCGATGCCGATGGTCCGCCCCTGGCTGGCGATGGGCTCACCGGACGAGTCGACCAGGGTGTAGCCCCAGGCCGCCGGGCCCGGGTTGCCCCGGGACCCGCCGTCGAAGTGCAACACGGCGGTCTGCGGCTCGGACGCGAAGAGCGTCGTCTGAGCGGACGTCATCGGATGCGGGACGGAACGGCGACGCCGTCAGACGCCGACGGTCTCCTCGGCCTCCAGGGCTTCGCGGGCGGCAAGCAGACGCTCCCAGGCGTCGGCCTCGGCGCGGGCGTATTCGCCCTCGTCGAACAGATGCGACGACTTCGACACCGACAGATAGTCGGACGTCGCACGTTCAAGAGCCTTTTCACGTTCGGAGCGTGTCGTCATCTCTCACCATCCCAACCGCGACTGGGTCGCTGATCGTGTTCATCGTCACGGTAGCGCAGGTCGTTGGACTCCGCCTCATTATCGGTTCGAACTGAGACGGACCTGAGTAGGCTGGGCGCATGTCCTCGCCCCGCCGGAAGATCGCCGACTTCTCGGATCTCGACCTGGCGCCGGAGCCCCACGCCCAGTTCGCCCGGTGGATGGACGAGGCGGTGACGGCGGACGTGCACGAGCCGGTTGCGATGGCACTCGCCACGGCGACGCCCGGCGGCCGTCCCTCGGCCCGGATGGTCCTCCTGCGCCATCACGGACCGGACGGGTTCGTCTGGTTCACCAACTACGAGAGCCGCAGGGGCCGGGAACTCCTTGCCAATCCGCAAGCCGCCCTGCTCTTCCACTGGGCGGAGATCGGACGGCAGATCCGCGTCGAGGGCACCGTCGCCCGGCTGGACGCCGCCGCGTCGGACGCGTATTTCGCATCCAGGGAGCGCGGCAGTCAGATCGGCGCATGGGCGTCCGCCCAGAGCCGCCCGCTCGCGGACCGCTCCGAGCTGGACGCCCGGGTGGCGGGGATCGACGTGAGGTTCGCCGGCCGTCCGGTTCCGCGGCCCGCCGGATGGGGCGGCTACGTCCTCACCGCGACCGGCTTCGAGTTCTGGCAGCACCGCGACGACCGGCTCCACGACCGCATCGCGTACACGCGCGACGGCACGGAATGGACGATCAGTCGCCTGGCGCCGTGAACCCGGGCTCGGCGGTCATCCTCACCAGTTCGCGCTCCGCCTCCTCGTAGGAGTCGGTCACCAGCCACCCCGAGGCCAGCGCCCGGGCGTGCGCGCGACCGGGAAGCTGTCCCAGGCGCACGACCAGGCCGGTGGGTCCTCCCGGCTCGTCCACCAGCCGCTCGACGAGCTCCCGGGTGCTGCGCGCACTGTGGGCGCGCACGCCGAGCAGGTCGATGAGGACCGCGTTGCCGGACGTCCGGGCCGCGGACAGGGCGTCCACGACGGATTCCACCGTCTCCGCCTCGATGTCCCCGAATATCGCGAGGCGGACGATCTGCTCCAGGACCGTGACCTCCACCTCTCCCGGACGGGGGGCGGCGGGGGCGATCCGGCGCGATGTGGCCCGGACGGTCGCGGGCCGCCCGCAGAGAGCGCATCGGGGGTGCTCTTCCTGCCCGACCTCCGGGATGCGGCTCAGGACCCCCAGAACCGCTTCGAGAAGCCCCGCGCAGGTGTCGCAGACCGGGATCGGATCGATTCCCCGGGTGCGCATGGCCGATATGGACTCATTGCTGCTGTTCACGTCGAGCTGTTGTCCAGTTGGGGGGTAGTTGGTCCACGCACACCCGGTAGGTCCAACCTATGCGCGCCTGTCTCAAACCGAGATCAAGATTCGCACACCGAATATCAATATCTCATCAAAGTGCCCGCTAACTATGAGGTTTTTGACCCTCGATCACTCATCCGTCCGTAATCGGTAGCCGACCCCGGTCTCGGTGACGAGGTACCGCGGGCGGCCCACCTCGGCCTCCAGCTTCTGCCGGAGAGTGGCCATATGGACCCGGAGGTAGTGCGTCTCGTTGATGTACTGGGGCCCCCAGATGGCGCGGAGGAGGGTCGCGTGGGTGAGGACACGCCCGGCGTGCCCCGCCAGCTGCGCGAGGAGTTCGTACTCGAGGGGCGTCAGGTGCACACGCTCGCCCGCGCGCCGGACCTCCCGCAGGGCCAGGCTGACCTCGACGTCGCCGAACGTGACGACGGGCGTCGCCCCCCGGATCGTGACCCGTCGCAGCGCGGCGCGCACCCGCGCCAGGAGCTCGCCCACGGCGTAGGGCTTGGTGACGTAGTCGTCGGCGCCCGCGTCGAGGCCGGCGATCTTGTCCACCTCGGTGTCGAGCGCCGAGACGACGATGATGGGGAGGTCGGTCCATTCGCGGACCGACCGGCAGACGTCCACGCCGCTCCCGTCCGGGAGGACGAGATCGAGGATCGCGGCGTTCGGCGGACGCACCGCGAAGGCGCGGATGGCCTCCTCGGCACTCCCGGCGCTGGCGACCTCATACCCCGCCGCGCGAAGCGCAGCCGAGAGGCCCCGGACGATCTGGGTCTCGTCGTCGACGACGAGGACACGGGCGCCTGTCACGACCCGCTCACCGTGTCGACGGGCAACGCGACGAGGAAGCGTGCGCCCTGCGTGACGGACGTGTCCAGCTCCAGCCGCGCACCTTGCGACTGGGCAAGTCCACGTGAGAGGGCGAGGCCGAGACCGAGACCACCACGTTCGTGTTCCCCCACGAACGGCTCGAAGACGGACGCCTGCGCGTCCGGACGCACGCCGGGTCCGTTGTCCGTGACGGAGAAGATCACCTCGCCATCATGATGGACGACGCCGACGGAGATCTCCGGGCCGCCGTGGCGGACGGCGGGAAGGGCGCCGCCGAGGTCGTCGGGCTGACGGAGGGGGTCGTGGAGGAGCTCGCCGACGACGTGGCCGACGGCCTCGAGGACGTGCTGGGCGACGATGCGGACGGTGACCCCGAC
>CALMEC010000126.1 GCA_937862675.1 uncultured Actinomycetes bacterium | reverse complement strand
GGACGCGTCGGCGATGAACGGCCCCAGTCGCTCGGCGGTGGGAAGCACCTCGTCGGCGACCTTCGCCGGGTCCAGCGGCTCCATCCCGTAGAGCTTCTCCAGGAGCTCGTTCTTCTGCTCGAGCGCGATCTCCAGCTTGCGGACGAGGATGCTCGGGTCGAGGAGGTCCTGCGCCCGGATGCCGACACGTGCCGCCTTGTCCTGGTAGCACGGGCCGATGCCGCGACGGGTGGTGCCGATGGAGAAGCGGCCGAGGCGCATCTCGGACGCCCCGTCCAGGAGGACGTGGTACGGCATGATCAGGTGCGCCCCACCCGAGATCTTGAGTCCCGCGGTGGAGACCGCACGCTCCTCCAGGGAGTCGATCTCCTTGCAGAGGACACCCGGGTCGATGACCGTCCCGTTCCCGATGATGCAGAGCTTGTTCGGGTACAGGATCCCCGACGGGATCAGGTGGAGCTTGAAGGTCTCGCCCTCACGGACGATGGTGTGGCCGGCGTTGTTGCCGCCCTGGAATCGGAGGACCACATCGCAGCGTTCTGCGAGCAGGTCGACGACCTTGCCTTTTCCTTCGTCGCCCCATTGGGCGCCGACGATCACCGTCGAGGGCATCCGGTGCAGTCCCTTTCAGTCGGTTTCTTGAGCCAGGTTTCCGAACTTGGCGTAACGGTCCAGGAAGGCCAGGCGCACACGGCCGGTGGGGCCATTTCGGTGCTTGGCGATATCGAGGTCCGTGACGCCCTTCTCCTCGGTGTCCTTGTTGTAGTACTCGTCGCGATAGAGCATCAGCACGACGTCCGCGTCCTGCTCGATGGCGCCGGACTCACGGAGGTCGGACAGGAGCGGGTGCTTGTCCGGACGCTGGTCGGGGGCGCGGTTGAGCTGCGACAGGATGATGAGGGGAACATCGAGATCGCGGGCCATGAGCTTGAGCGATCGCGAGATCGTGGAGAGTTCCTGCACACGGTTGTCATCGCGTCGCCGCCCCGGGGCGGACTCCATCAGCTGGATGTAGTCGATGACGACCATGTCGAGGCCGTGATGGCTCTTCAGCCGGCGCGCCTTGGTGCGCATCTCGGCGACGGTGACGCCCTCGCTGTCGTCGATGAACAACTTGGCGTGCGACAAGCGGTCGGCGGCCTTCGCGATGCGCGGCCAGTCGTCACCGGAGAGGCGACCGGTGCGCAGACGCGATCCGTCGACCATGGCCGTGGCGGAGAGCATGCGGCCGATGATCTCGTCCGCGGACATCTCGAGGCTGAACACGGCGACGGTCTTCTCGTGGTCCAGGGCGGCGTTCAGCGCCATGCCCAGGGCCAGGGCGGTCTTTCCCATGCTGGGGCGTGCCGCGACGACGACCAGGTTCGCCGGACGGAAGCCACCGGTCATGTGGTCGAGGTCGTGGAAGCCGCTGGGCAACCCGGTGATCTCGCTGCCGGACTCCGACGCCTGGGCCAGCCGTTCCACACCTTCATGGACGAGCATCTCGGCCGACCGAAAGTCACCGCGGGTGTTCTTGGCGGAGAGGCCGTAGACGAGGTCCTCGGCCTCCTTCAGCATCTCGGCCGTCTCGCCCTCGCGTCCGGCGACGAGGGCCTCGATGGACTGACCGACCTGGAGGAGGCGCCGCTGGGTGGCGGCGTCGTGGACCATCTCCGCGTAGGTCTTGTACGTGGCGGCGATGTAGGGCGTCTGGACGATGTCCAGGATCGCCTCACGCCCGCCTGCCGCGTCCAGCGTGCCCGACTTCGTCAGTTCCTCGATCACCGTGAGCGGCTCGATGGGCTCGCCCTTGTGGAAGAGGTCGAGCATCGCCTGGAAGACGGGTCGGTGCCCTTCCCGGTAGAAGTCGTCGACCTGGACGATGGCCAGCGTCTCGGCGAGGTTGCCCGAGGCGTCCATCAGGGCGCCGAGGAGGTGCTGCTCGGCTTCGACGTTCTGGGGCGGGGGAACGCGGGTGGCCATGGCCGGCCGGGAGCGCTCGGAGGCGCTGGTACCGGTGCTCAGGATGGGTCGTCGATGAGAGGACTGACGATCGTCTTGACCTCGGCCTTCACACCGGGAGCGACCTCCACCGGGATGGTGTAGGTGCCGGTCTGGCGGATGGAGGGCTCGATCGTGATGTTGTGACGATCGATGTCGATCTGACGTGCCTCTTTGATGGCGTCCGAGACGTCCTGTGCCGTGATCGAGCCGAAGAGACGTCCGTCGCCTCCGGCCTTGGCCTTGAGCGTGAGGATGGTGCGGTTGAGGAGGGCGGCGATGTCGGCGGCCTCGGCGATGCGCTTCTCGACGGCGGCCTTCTCCGCGGCGATGCGGCGCTCGGCCTCGGCGATCTTGGCGGCCGTGGCGACCTCGGCGAGGTTGCGGGGCACCAGGTAGTTGCGGAGGTAGCCGCGGGTCACGTTGACCACCGAACCGGCCTTGCCGAGTCCGTCGACGTCCTGAGCGAGGATTGCCTGCACCGTGTGTCTCCTGAACCTCTTTAGAAGGGAATGTCGATGTCGTCGACCGGTGTCGACGACGAGGATGAGCGCATGTCGCTCGTGTCCGTGGGGATGTCGTTGCCGCCTGCCGGAGCGGACCATCCGCCCTGGCCGCCTCCGCCGCCCCCGCCACCTTCGTTGCGGGAGTCGAGGAAGAAGATGTCGTTCGCGACGACCTCGACGCTCTGACGCTTGCCGCCGTCCTGAGCCGTCCACTCACGCCAGGAGAGTCGCCCGTCGACGCCGATGCGCCGGCCCTTGGCTAGGTAGTTGCTGGCGCTCTCGGCCTGACGGCCGAAGACGGTCACATCGAAGAAGTTCGACTTGTCGCCCCAGTTGCCGGACTCGTCCTGGGCGCGACTCGACACCGCGAGCCGCATCGAGCACACGGCGGTGCCCCCGCCGGTGTGACGGAGTTCGGGATCGCGGGTCAGGCGCCCGACGAGCGTGACGCGGTTGAGATCTGCTGCCACTGTCGCTCCTTGGTCGTGCTAGCGGGACCGGCGGCGCTGCGGGCGTTGCTGACGGGGGAACGGCTCGCCGTCCGGACGGTCGTCGACCGGAGCGGTGGCGCCCTTCTCCTTCTGGATCTCGGCCTGGGCACGGGACAGCTTGATGGTCTGCGACCGGAGCACGACGTCCTGGCTGATGGAGAGCACACGGGTGATCTCCGTGAGTGCCTCCGGCTTGGCGTCGCAGGTGACCACGATGTAGCGGCCGTTCTGCTTTCCGTCGATCGGATAGGCGATCTTGCGATCCCCCCAGTCGTCGACGTGCGCAACGGCGCCGTCATTGCCCACCACGAGTGAACGGACGCGCTCGACGATCTCGTCGTGGCGTGCACCGTCAACCTCGGGGTTGAGGATGAGCATGATCTCGTACGGGTTGATCCCTGCCTCCAAATGTGTCGCGCGACCGATTGCGGCCACCTGCTGTCGTATGTGCGCAGGAGCCGGTTTCCCACCCTGAGCGGGCACGACACTATACCAGCGAGTCGTGTCCCGTCACGCGACCATCGCAACGGGTCCGTCACGCGTGGTCACGACAGGGCGCCGAACCCCGGGTAGCATTGACGCCGGTTGGCGAAGGAGGCAGTTGTGTTACGGGGTATCAGCCGGTTGATCGTAGCGACCGCGGCGGGCGCGGGACTCGGCGCGGGCGCCGGGCTTCTGCGGCGTCGAGCGATGCACGCCCACGAGCATCCGGACGGGCCGGCGGAGTTCGCCGGACCCCCGTCCGAGGGGCCCGGGACGGATTCCGCGTTCGCCCCTGAGGCGCCGGTGACGGTCGTCCGGCCCGGCCCCGAGCCGCCGTCCCCCGAGCCGGTCGCCTCCGGACCCGAGGCCTCCCCGGCGCCCGTGACGACTCCGGCGCCGGATCCCGGCCCGGACGCGGCGGTCCCCACCGCGTCCGAGATCGACGCGCTCACGGCGCAGGTCGACGACCTCGAGGAGGCGCGCAACCGCCTGCGCCGACGTGCGGCGATGCTCCGGGCCGAGATGGAGGGCCCCCCCGAGTCCTAGACCGTGGCGCCGTCTCACGCGGCGCGTGGTTCACGCACCGGGGGCCCGGACGGGCTGCCGGGGTCTCGATCAGGTCGCCGGCATCGGCCCGGCGCGCGCCGGCGCCGCACATCCCCGACAGCCCGCATTC
>CALMEC010000125.1 GCA_937862675.1 uncultured Actinomycetes bacterium | reverse complement strand
GCGATCGCGACGTCGGGCACCTCGTAGGCGATGTGGTGCAGCCCCTCGCCGCGCCGTTCCAGGAAACGTGCGACCGCACCGTCGGGATCCACCGGCTGGATGAGCTCGATCATGCTCGATCCGGCGGCGAGGGCGACGGCCTCGACACCCTGATCGGGGAGTACCTCGCGGATCGTCACCGGCAGGCCGAACGTGGCCTCGTATCGCGCGATCGCCGCGTCGAGGTCGCGGACAACATGGCCGATGTGATGGATGCGGGTCATGAGCACCGTGGCAACTTTAGATGATTGGCTGCACGATCTCGCCGTGCGGGGTGCGTCCCCGGGGGAGGATCGACCATCGGCCGGGCCGGCCGCCGGGCGGCTTGGCACGGGCACCGGTGTGTCCCCGGCACCGGGCGACGTTCCGTTCCACTGGGATCGCACCGACCCGATCCCATGGACCCTTCGAGAGGGGATCGGACGGGAGGGCGACCGTGAGGACTCCGTCTGCGGGCGCGCGCGGGGGGTCTTCGGCAGGAACGGGAAGCCATGCGAAGGGCCCCCGGGGAGGGGCGGCGGTCTGCATCCCGGTCGTGATGCATGTGGGTCTGGCGGGGCCGCCTCGCCCTCGGGCCTGCGGTCGCGGGGTCCCGTCCCCGCCGCCGGACCCGATCCGTGCGGCAGCGCCGCGGGGCGCACGGTGCTCGCGCCTGCCGGCGACGGCCCCGCTAAAGGCATTCCGATCACATGCCGACGAGGTATCCGCGGCCGGTGCGTGGGCACCGGGCTGCACACCCGGGGATGGGCGGACGTGGGGCGTCGTCCTCCATCCGAGACCACTGGAGCGACTCGATTGGCCGTCTTAGGAGACCTCGCAGACTTCTCGATCCCGGACGTCCTCCGTGTCGTCCGCACGAAGACGGGCGTCCTCTACCTGTACAGCGCCCTCGGCGGGCGCAGCCTCGAGCTCGGCCTCCATCGCAACCACCTGCTGTGCATGTTCGTCGACGGCCTGCCCGTGACGCGTCCGGAGAAGGCCGCGGAGATCCTGCGCTATCTCGCCCGGGGGGGGAGGGGCAGGTTCTCGTTCGAGAACCAGCCACTCGAGTCCCTGACACGCCACTACGTGCTCCCCCTGGACCGGGGCGTGAGCCAGGGGCTCGCACAGCGCCGGGTGGGGGAGGCGGAGCTGCCGCATCCTCTGACCCGCTTCCGTGCGGTCGAGCCCCTGCCCAGCGTGCCGGGCGTCCTCGCGCCCTACTGGCAGCGGGCGGAGCGATTCCTGCGCCGCGGCAGCAACGGCGAGGAGCTCGCACGGGGGCTCGGCATCCCGGTCCGTGACGCGCTGACGCTCATCTACCGTCTGCGGGCCGTCTCGCTCATCCAGGTGATGCGCGCGCCGTATGCGGTGTCCGCGGCCGGCATCCCGGGCGGACGGGGCGTACCGGCCCCGGTCACCACCGAGACCCGGTCACTTCTGCGGCGTGTCATCCGGCGACTGCGACAGACGTTTTGAGCGTGCAGCCGCTCAAACTGGTGGTCAGTGGTCCCGTCGGCGCGGGCAAGACCACCCTGATCCAGACGTTGTCCGAGACCGCGGTCGTCTCCACGGACGAGGCCGCAAGCGAGGACATCGGGAAGGCCGGCACCACGGTGGCGCTGGACTTCGGCACCGTCCACATCGACGACACCCTGCTCTTCCTGTTCGGCACGCCGGGACAGGAGCGGTTCGACTTCATGTGGGACGTCCTGTGCGAGGGCGCGCTCGGGCTCCTGGTGCTCGTGTCGGCCGCCCGCCCAGCGGACTTCCGCCACTCGCGTCACATCCTCGAGTTCATCACCTCACGTTACGCGCTGCCATATATCGTCGGAGTGACGCATCAAGACGAGCTGGGTGCATGGGCCCCCGAGGACGTCGGGATGTACTTCGATGCTCCGGCGGGGCTGGTCACGGGATGCGATCCGCGTGATCGCCGCTCGGCCGCCGACGCCCTGTCCACGCTCCTGACCGTGATCCACGACCAGCCGGAGATCCCGGCGGAGGGGCCGCCGGTCACCGGAACCCCGCCGTTCGACCTGCCCTCGTCCTCCCCCGTCTGACCGGGCGCACCGGGCGCCGATCCCGCGGGAGGTCAGCGTGGCCGGCGCGACGTCCCGGAGCGCTCGACCGTCCTCTGCGGGCGGAGGCTCTGGGCCAGTGCGGTCAGCGGGCCGCTCCACACCAGGCCCTGGGTCTTCTCCGGGAAGACGAGCCGGTACGCGAAGGCGAGGATTCCCCGTGAACGCGTCGTGAGCGTGACGGCCGTGCCGCCACTGGGCAGCTCTTCGCAGAGGATCGTCAGCGGAGCGCGCACGCCGAGCGACCGCACCATCCACGACAGCTCCGTCGGCGGGGTGAGGGCGGTGATGCTCGGCTCCGTCCAGAACAGCCGGCCACGCGGGTGGCGCATCTGGAGCTTCAGCCGGCTGCCGGCCGCGAGGTCGGGGCCGTCGGT
>CALMEC010000124.1 GCA_937862675.1 uncultured Actinomycetes bacterium | reverse complement strand
TGGCTCCTCGCCCGGGGGATGCCCTTCGTGGTCCGCTTCGCCGGCGGTCGGCGGACACTGTCGCGGATGGTGCCGGGCCTCGTGTTCCTGGCCGTCATCGGTGCGGCGGAACTGATCGCCCGCCCGATACTGGGGCGGACGGAGGAGCACACCGTTGTCGCGCTGATCGAGGGACCCGAGTCCGATCTGCGCGCGTCGGTGGCGTTCCTCATACTGCTCGGCGGAGCGGTGCTCGGTGGAATCGCCGCCCATGTGACCGCGCGGTATCGCCGCAGCAGCGACCGGCTTTCCAGTGGGCAAGCTGTGACGGGCGTCCTTGCCATCCTCCTCCTGCTCGGTCTCGCCCACCTCGCGATCTCGGGAAGCTGGTACGCATTCGTCGCCGAGCTCGGGGGTCTCCTGGGCGCGGCACTCTTCCTGGCCATCCTGATCCGCACGGGTCTCGGTGCGCTGACAATGTGGGGAATGAAGCGCCTGATCCCCAATATCCACGACGTTCTGCGCCTTCTGACACGGGCACTGCCGTTACAGCTCGTCCTGGTGGCGTTCCTCATCGTGAGCACCGAGGCCTGGCAGATGGCGGATGCGCTCAAGTGGTTCCAGCTGGCGGTCGTGGTCCTCTTCTTCTCGGTCGCCGCGCTCCTGTTCATCGCCGCCCGCTTTCCGGGTGAGCTCTTCCAGACGCCACCCGACCTCGACTCCGCCAACGTCGCCGTCGTGTGCCGCGACACGCCGCTGGAGCGGTATGCGGAGTCCGTCGATCCCGGCCGGATCGTCCATCACCCGCTGCGGCGGCGCGAGAGCACGAACCTCGTCCTGACCGCCGTCGTCAGCCTGGGCGTCCAGGTCGTCTTCCTGTCGCTGCTGATGTTCGTCGCACTCGTCGTGTTCGGCGGAATCGCGATCCAGACCTCCGTGATCGAGAACTGGGTGGAGCACGAGCCGACCCATGTGGCCTTCCTGCTCGGACTGCCCATCACCGTCCAGCTGCTCAAGGTCGCGGTGGTGATCGCGTCGTTCGCGGGTCTGCAGTTCGCAACGCAGGCGATCACCGACGCCGACTTCCGGCAGGATTTCTTCGAGGACCTCGTGGCGGACCTGTCACAGACGCTGGTCGCACGTGAGGTCTACCTGGCGGGGCTGGAAACGTACGGGCGGGCGATGGCGAAGCCCGGGGAGACACACGCCGGTACGACCTGACCCAGACCGGTCGGACTGACGGGCCGAGCGGATTCGATGGCACGTCCGTGCCCGGTCTCTGGTGCGGCGATCCGCTACGCGGAACGTCGACACCCGCCCGGCACCGCCGCACCCGGGCTCTCTGCCGTCGCATACGGCAGCATTCGCGCGTGCTCCTCGCTCCACGTATCGCCCGGTGACCGCCACCGCGATCGCCGCCCTCCTCATCATCCTCGCGTCATGGGGGTTGAAGGCGGCCGGGGTGCTGCGCCGGGATGCGGCGCCGATCCTCATCCAGATCGTGCTGTACCTGACCCTGCCGGCGCTGGTGTTCCGGATCATGGCGACCAGCGAACTGCACACCAGTCTGCTGCTGGTACCCGTGGTGGGGATGATCACGCACGTGGTGCTGGTGGGGGTGGCGTGGGCCGTGTGCCGGGCGGGCGGTGCCTCACGGGCGACCACCGGCGCGGTGATCATCGCGTGCGCGGTCGGCAACACCGGGTTCTTCGGCGTGCCGCTGATCGCGGCGTCGGGAGCACACCTGTCACTTCCGGCCGCAGTCATGTTCGACACGTTCTGCACCGGCATCCTGACGTGGACGTCCACGTTCTGGATCAGCGCGCACTATGGAGAGCGCGCGGGAAGCGGCCCGTCCGCGGGGCCCATGTGGCGCAATCTGCTCCTGCCGCCGACCTGGGCGATGGCCGCGGGTCTTCTGGTGAACGCCCTGGGCGTCGACCTGCCGGACGGGGTGATCCGGCCGCTGGAGATCCTGGGCGCGGCGGTCCTGCCGCTGGTCCTGGTCTACGCCGGCCTCGTCATCGAATGGGGCGGTGTGCGGCGTGCGTGGCGCGGCGTCTGCACGGCCACCGTCATCCGGCTGGGCGTCAGCCCGCTGGTGGCCCTCGCGGTGGCCGCCGCCCTCGGTCTCGAAGGGGACGTATTGCGTACCGTTGTGCTGATGGCGGCGATGCCCACCGCCATGATGTCGCTCGTGATCGGAGGGTGGTACCGCGTGAACACCGATGTCATCGCCGGGTCCGTCGTCGTGACGGCACTGCTCGCACCCGTCGTGCTCCCCGTCCTTCGGGCGGTCCTGTGAGCGGCTTCGGCGAGCGCCTTACGGCGGCCGTCGAGGAGCGTCGATCGCAGGTCGTGCTGGGCCTCGATCCGGATCCGGCGCGCGTCCCCGACGGTGCGCTCGGCGCGGAGCGCTTCTGCCACGAGGTCATCCGGTCGGCCGGCCCCTCGTGCGTCGCCGTCAAACCACAGCTGGCCTGCTTCG
>CALMEC010000123.1 GCA_937862675.1 uncultured Actinomycetes bacterium | reverse complement strand
GCGACGCATACCTTTGAAAAAGCGCTCCCGAAAGAAACACACCTCGAACAAGCCACCCGATGGAACGCACACCTTCAGAAGCCAACCTTGCAAAGGCTGACCTTGACCTGGCGACCCAATGGCTGCAGGTTCCGAAACGGTTAAACGGATTCGTCCGACCGTCCAGCATGTGACTGTACCCAGACGAATAATCGCCATTATGCACGCATTCTCGGACTATGTCCCTACTGTCCAGTACAGCCGCTGAAAAGAAGCGACATCCCTTCTTCTTCCATCGCTGCCGCGCAGCTAAGTGCGATATGCCCTGCGATCACGCTCGTCCTCTTCTTGTACTCCTCCTTCGGTCTCGGTAGTTTCTGCCCATCATTGCCCTCTCACTCCGCCGGAGTCACTCGATGAATCGCGTCCGTCAGACGGCCATCATGACACTGCTCTTTCTTCTTGGGTTCTCTACCGCTGCGCTAGCCAGCTGATTCTCAGGCCGAGAACAATCCGATTCAATGGTCGAAGTCATTTACGTATTCTACGGGGTACTGTGCTCGCCTCCGTGGCCAGAATCTCGCGGGCGGAGTCGCAAATCTTGCCGCCGGTATTTTCTGATGGCAATTCCATAACTATAGGAAGTGAGAGTTAGGTCATGCTGCTGTCTCGATCCCACGTTGGGGCCATAACAATCGGAGTGTTGTTCGGACTTGGCGGCGTGCTTGCATACACTGGTGTTTCGAGTTCTCAGACGCGGCCAGCAGAGGCGGACGATGCGAAGGAAGGCATTGCACCTGACGTCGTACTACCGCCAACAAAAGATGTGACAATGACGATCGATGGACGATCTGTCCTTATCCCGGAGACATTGCTGGAGGAAGTTAATCTTCAAGGTAGCCGTGCGCTCGGGGAGATCAAAAGCGAATATGTATTTTCCGGCGCGTCTCGTTCGTCGGGATACCCCTGTTTTCTTATGGTCCCCAAGGTAGCCTCGCCGGACGCTCCTCTTACGCTCGGATGTGATCCGATCGACGATGTCGAGAAGAAGGGAGGGTGGCTCATCACGCGGCCGGACGTTGGGGGCACACAAGCGGCGCTCCTTATCCTCCCTACCCACAAGGGCGCGACAACATTCACAGCTCGGGAATTCGCGCGGGTAGTCGCTGGCACGCGCCTGACGGTTACGCGAATTCTGGGCAAGTAGGCCCAGTAGCTTCTACGGAAACGCGACGGTGACTGACCCAGAGGAGAACACCGGCGCACGACGGCACGATCAAGGTCAAGGACGTCTCAGGCGTAGTCGATCCGAATATCCCTGCGGGGCCATGCCCCGCAGGGATCGATAGAAACGACGAGCGGAGCGACAGTCGCGATGAGTCATGACAATGACTTGTGCTCGAGAGCTTTGAGCGGCAGCTGATGGGTGCGCGGCGTCTTGCGGGTTTGCCCATCCTGGCAGGGATCCAGGTTGTAGTGCCACGACCATCGTCGGCGTGGTGCGTGCCCTCGGCGGTGCGGATGCACCACCAATCCCCCACCAGGCCAGCCACCGGACCTCGGAAAGGACACCACCCTGACCATCGGCGTGCAACGGCACTGCGCATCCCCCGGCGACGCACCCCACATCACGCCTCCGCGGCACCACTCATCTCGATGGTTGATCCCAAGATCTCGCGGCGTGGTGCGTGTCCCCGGAGGCGCGGATACGCCACCGTTCGACTCGAACAGGCGACCGGCATGCCCATCGGCGCCCGGCGACGCCCCGCATCCACCGGTAACGCGCCCCACATCGACGATCCCTTGGAACCAACCGTCTAGGTGACGGGCGCTCCGTCCGAACCGCCGGTCTGCTCCACCACCAGGCGCTTGATCCGCGCCAGGATCGCGCCCATCCCGCGCAGGCGGAGCGGTGAGATCAGCTCGGAGAGGCCCATGCCGGTGAAGAAGTCCGGCGGGGTCTCCAGCACCTCGTCCACCGTCGCCCCGGACAGCCCCTCCCGGAGCACACCGGCGTAGCCGCGCGTGGTGGGGGCCTCCGGCGGGGCGTCGAAATGCAGTGTCACATGGCCGGTCTCGTCGACCGGGGCGGTGACGAAGAACGGGGTCTGGCACTCGTGGACCTGCTCCATGCCGCCGCGGTCCAGGTCATCGGGAAGTGGCGGCAGGCCGTTGGCGAAGTCGAGCAGGATCTGCAGGCGCAGGCTCTTGGGCGCCTCGGCGAATTCGTCGACGATCTCCTGGAGTTCCGGCCTCACGGGCGGACAGGATAGCCCGGACGCTCGATCGGCACACGGACGGAGTTGCCCCACTCGCACCACGACCCGTCGTAGTTGCGCACGTTCGGGAAGCCGAGCAGGTGCTGGAGCACGAACCAGGTGTGGCTGGAACGCTCGCCGATGCGGCAGTAGGAGATCACGTCGTCCGAGGGTGAGAGGCCGATCTCGTTCTCGTAGATGTCGCGGAGCTCGGCGGCCGAGCGGAACGAGCCGTCGTCGTTGGCGGCGCGCTTCCACGGCACGTTGGCGGCGGTCGGGATGTGGCCGGCGCGCAGCACGCCCTCCTGCGGGTAGTCCGGCATATGCGTCACCTCGCCCGAGAACTCGCCCGGCGATCGCACGTCGATCAGCTTCCCCGGTGTTCCGATGTGGGTGAGGACGTCCTCCTTGAAGGCGCGGAGGGTGACGTCGTCGCGCTCGACCACGGGATACGCGGTGGCGTCACGGACCGGGACCTCCGTCGTGAGCGGCCGGCCCTCCTCGACCCACTTCTGCCGGCCGCCGTCCATCAGGCGCACGTCGGCGTGTCCGAACAGCGACGTCACCCAGAGGGCGTAGGCGGCCCACCAGTTGAAGTTGTCCCCGTAGAAGACGATCGTCGTGTCCGGCGTGATGCCCTTCTGGGACATCAGTGCCGCGAACCCCTCGGGGTCCACGTAGTCACGCGCCACAGGGTCGTTGAGGTCGGAGTGCCAGTCGATCTTCACCGCGCCCGGGATGTGCCCGGTCTCGTAGAGGAGGATGTCCTCGTCGGACTCGGCGACGACCACGTCGGGGTCATCGAGATGTTCGGCGACCCAGTCGGTGCTGACGAGCATCTCCGGATGGGCGTACTCGGCGAATTTGGGGGCGGGATCCACGGGAACGGCCACAGTGACGCTTCCTTTCGCTTCCAGTCGGAAGAATCAACCTAGCAAACACCGCTTTATTTACGCTATTTCGGCTCCGGGGAGCGATTCGTGCTCCGGGCAGTCCACACGCACGTCCGCGGGACGCAGGTCGATGTCGAGCAGGACACAGCGCCCGTCGTCGTGGGCGACCTCGTCCGGCTCGCGATGGTACCGGCATGTGGGGCAGATCCGGGCGACGGCGACCAGGCCCTCGCGGTGAAGCTCGGCGAGCAGGCCGAGCAGGAAGTTGAGGGCGCGGATCTTGTCGCCCTCGGACACGCCGGACAGGAGATCCTGTGCCCGCGACTGCCATGCGTCCGCGGACCGCGCGACATCGTCCCCGTGGGGAGTGAGCGCGATGCGCACCGCCCGCCCGTCCTCCGGGTCGGCTGTGCGCTCGACCAGGCCCTTGCGCTCGAGCGTGGTGAGCGTGTCGGACACCGTCGCGACCGTCAGGTCCAGCTCGGCGGCCAGCGTGCTGGGGCGATTGCGCGCCGGCGGATCCGTGCGGAGCCGCAGGAGGAGCTGCAGCTGCGTGGGCGTGAGTCCGTGTGCCCGCGCCACCCGCGACATCTGGATGCGCATGACGTGCCCGAGGCGGTCGATGGCCGCGACCAGCTTCGGATCGACGCCGTCTCGCGCGCCGAGGGGCAGCGGTTGCGACCGCCTGCCCATCAGACGAATGCGGAGGGTCGATGGCTTGCCATGACCTCGACAGGCTATCCCGTCACTGTCGGCCTCACACAACCACGCGGGTTGTCATCGCGTGAAGGCGGCGACCACCTGACGGCGTGGCGCGGACTCCGACAGCATCAGCGCGCCGCCGGCCAGGAGGAGGAACCCGAGTGCGGCCAGGACGGCCCAGACGGAGAGTTCTTCCTGCTTGGAGATCGACGCCAGCGATGAGCCGATGTCGGAATAGACCCGCTTCAGGTCGTCGCTGCTGGTGGACTGGGTGAACACCCCGCCGGTCTGGTTGGCCAGGCTGGAGAGCGTCTCCTGCGGTGAGAGCTGATCGGCACGTCCGGGATCGTTGCCCAGGAGCACGGTGTAGATCGGGACGCGGAGGTTCGCGGCGCGCTGCGCGGCCTGGAGAGGATCGGAGCCCCAGGAGTTGGCGCCGTCCGTCAGCAGGAGGATGCGGGCCGACGAGTTCTGGGTGCCCTCGGGCTGCGTGGCCAGGGCGCCGGACGCCTGGATCGACTGGAGCGACGCCTGGACCGCGTCGCCGATGGCGGTGCCGACGCCGATGGGCATGTCCTTCAGCGCCTGGCGGACGGCGTTGCGATCGGTGGTGGGACTGACGCGGACACGTGCTCCGGCGTCGAAGGTGACGAGGCCGACGGCGGTGTCCTTGGGCGCCGACTCGAGGAACCGCTCGGCGGCGTCGACCCCGGCCTGGAGGCGACTGGGCGACACGTCCGTCTTCTGCATCGACTTGGACGTGTCGATGGCCAGCATGACGGTGCTGCGGTTCTCCTTGGACTCCTTGCTCACCGCCGGGCGGGCCATCGCCAGGATGCCCGACGTGGCCGCCAGGAGCGCCAGCACGGCGGCCACGGCACGCCACACCCGGGTGCGTCGCGGCGGGGTGAGGGCGACGAGGCCGGGAGCGGCGGAAACGGCCCGCGCCCGCCGCCGGGGCACCCCCCAAGCCACGGGACGGGCAGGGCCGACCTGGGCCAGAACGGC
>CALMEC010000122.1 GCA_937862675.1 uncultured Actinomycetes bacterium | reverse complement strand
GTGTTCACGATCGAGCCCGGGCTCTACTTCCAGCCCGACGACCTGAGCGTTCCCGAGGAGTACCGGGGCATCGGCGTGCGCATCGAGGACAACGTCGTCGTCACCGAGACGGGCGCGGAGAACCTGTCGATCGGCATCCCCCGCACCGCCGACGACTATCTGTACTCGGTGCGGCGGAGTGCGGAGGTCTGCCGGCTGGGTCCCGACACGGTCTTCCTGTGCGCGTTGCCGGCCGCCCACAACTTCCCGATGAGCTCGCCCGGAATCCTCGGCGTCCTCCACGCAGGCGGGAGCATCGTGTTCGCACCGGTGCCCGACCCGGCCACGTGCTTCTCGCTCATCGAGCGCGAACATGTCACCATGACGGCATTGGTACCGCCGCTCGCGCTGGCATGGATGGATGCCGCCGCCACCGAGACCGCCGATCCCTCCAGCCTCCGGCTGCTGCAGGTCGGAGGCGCCCGTTTCGCCCCGGACGCCGCTCGCCGGGTTGCCTCCACCCTCGGCTGCGGGCTGCAGCAGGTGTTCGGCATGGCGGAGGGACTCGTCTGTTACACGCGACTTGACGATCCGGATGACCTCGTCATGGCGACACAGGGTCGTCCGATGTCGCGTCATGACGAGGTGCGCGTCGTCGACGCCGAGGGCCATCCGGTACCCGACGGCGAGCCGGGACGCCTTGAGACGCGCGGGCCGTACACCATCCGCGGATACCACGAGGGCGCCGATCCCGATTCCTTCACACCTGACGGCTTCTACCGCAGCGGCGACGTCGTCCGGCGCCTGCCGAGCGGCCACCTGATCGTGGAGGGGCGGGTCAAGGACCAGATCAACCGCGGCGGCGAGAAGATCTCGCCCGACGAGGTCGAGGACCACCTGATCGCCCATCCCGCGGTCCACGACGCCGTGCTGATCGCCCTGCCCGACGAGCGGATGGGCGAGCGCAGCTGCGCTGTGGTCGTCCCCACGGCCGGCACCGAGCTCACGGCCGCCGACCTCCGGCGGCACCTGCGCGGCCGCGGTCTGGCGGCCTTCAAGATGCCCGATCGCTTCGAGCTGATCGACGCACTGCCCCGGACGGGCGTCGGGAAGATCAGCCGCCGCGACCTCCGCATCGCCCTCACCGATCGCTTCACCCCCGTCACCGCCACAGGAGGTCCCGAGTAGTGGGTCTGCCCCGCATCGCCCCGTATCCCATGCCCGACCCGGCGGCGCTGCCGGAGGCCGCGATCGACTGGACGATCGACCCTGCCCGCGCCGCCCTCCTGGTCCACGACATGCAGACGCACTTCCTGGCGGCGTTCGACGTGGCTCGTGAGCCGATCCCCGAACTCGTGGCGAACGTCCGCCGTCTCATCGACGCCTGCCATGCGGCCGGTGTGCCCGTTCTCTATTCCGCCCAGCCCGCCGGGCAGACCCCCGACCAGCGCGGCCTCCTTCAGCCCGTGTGGGGAGACGGCATCCCCGGCGCCTCCGGCGGCGACAGGATCCTGCCGGCCATCGCACCGGGCGCCGACGACGAGGTGGTCACGAAGTGGCGGTACTCGGCCCTCGTGCGCACCGACCTGCGTGAACGGCTGCGGGCAAAGGGGCGTGATCAGCTCGTCGTCTGCGGCATCTACACGCACATCGGGATCGCCATGACCGCGGCGCACGCGTTCATGGAGGACTTGGAGTCGGTGATCGCCGCCGACGCCGTCGCGGACTTCACCGCCGAGGAGCAGGTCACGGCCCTGACCTGGGCCGGATCGTGCTGCGCGGGTGTCGCCGCCACGGCGACCCTGGTTCGGCAGATCCGCGGAACCGCCGGCACGCCGACGGCGGTGGTCGACCGGGAGCGCATGCGCGCCGACCTCCTGGGGATCCTGGCGGACCCGCCGGCGGAGCTCGGCGACCACGACGACCTCCTGGACCTGGGGCTGGACTCACTCCAGGTGATGGCGCTGGTGACGCGCTGGCGTGAGGCGGGTCTCACGCTCTCCACGGAGGACCTGATCGAGGCGGAGCCGACGCTGGCCGGATGGTGGGAGGCCGCGACGGCCGTCGCCGCGCACTGATGCCCCGGCTCCCGCTCACCGCGGCACAACGCGGGATCTGGTTCGCCGATCGTCTGACCGACGATCCCGCCGCCTTCGTCACCGCCGACCTGGTGCGCTTCCCGGCCGCCATGGACGCGGACCGTCTGGCCGCGGCCGTCGGCGGGGCGCTGGGCGAGATCGGCGGACTCCACGCGCGGATCGGCGAGGACGACGGCGAGCCGTGGCAGGACATCCCCGCGGATCCGGTCCCGGACGTCCCGGTGATCGATCTGCCCGACGCGGACACCGCGCGCAACTGGGCGGAGCGCGACGCGTCGGTCCCGATGGATCCCGCGGCGGGAGTGCTCTGCCGGCAGGCCGTGCTGCGTGTGGCCGACGACGGTGTCTGGTGGTACCAGGCCGTCCATCATCTGGTCACCGACGGCTACGGAACGTCGCTGCTCTTCCGCCGGGTCGCCGAGATACTGGATGCCGGGCCGGAGCGGCCGCCCTCGCGCCTCCGCGGGACCGCGGTCCTGCTGGATCTGGAGGCGGCGTACACGGGGTCGGAGCGCTGGGCCGCCGGCCGCGACTACTGGGAGCGCACGCTCGCCGGCGCGGAGGGGGCCGTGGGCCCCGAGGGAGAACGGGCACTTCCGATGGCGCGGCCCGTGCGCGTGCGGCGCACACTGTCGGTCACGCCCGAACCGGCCGCCGCGGCGGGGCTGGTGGCGGTGTGGCTCTCGCGGGTCACGGGGCGCGACGACCTCACGCTGGGCCTTCTCTCCATGGGTCGCCTGGGCTCGCCCGCCGCGCGTGTACCGGCCTGCTGGGTCAACGTCCTGCCGCTGCGCATCACCGTGGACCCGGCGGACACCCTCAACCGGCTCACCGAGCGCGCCGGCACGGCGCTGTCCGGAGCGTCCCGGCACGGTCGCCATCGCTACGAGGATCTGCGGCGCGAGCTGGGGACGCTCGGAGGAGGGCGCCTGGTCGGTGCACTCCTCAACATCAAGCCGTTCATGCGCGAGATCGTCGCGGGCGGGCACCGAGGCGTCATCGAGAACCTCTCGTCCGGCCCGGTGGACGACATCGCCGTGACCCTGGAGGGCGAGCATCTGCTGGTGGAGGGACACCCCGACCGGTACACGC
>CALMEC010000121.1 GCA_937862675.1 uncultured Actinomycetes bacterium | reverse complement strand
ATCGAGGACGCCTACATCGGTCCCTACAGTGCCGTTTCCCACGACTGTACCGTCGTCAAGGCCGAGATCGAGCATTCCATCATCCTGGAGGGCTCCACCGTGCGGGACCTCGACGCGCGCGTCGAGAGCAGCCTCATCGGCCGGGGCGTCACGATCTGCCGGACGGACGAGAAGCCGCGGGCGTACCGCTTCGTCCTGGGTGACTCCTCCACGATCGGGCTCGTATGAAGCGCGTCGAATCGCGCCTTCCCGGCCTGGTGGTGGTCGACCCCGTCGTCCACGGCGACGAGCGCGGCTTCTTCCTGGAGAGCTTCCGGGAGGACGCCCTCCGCGAGCTGGGCATCGACGAGCACTGGGTCCAGGACAACCACGCCCGATCCGGGCGCGGCGTGCTGCGCGGCATGCACTTCGCCCTCCCTCCGGGGCAGGCGAAGCTGGTGCGCTGCGTGCGCGGACACGTCGTCGACGTCGTGGTCGACATCCGCCGCAACTCGCCCACATACGGGCAGTGGGAGGCCATCGACCTGGACGACGTGACCGGGCGCATGGTCTACGTGCCGGTCGGCTTCGCCCACGGGTACTGCGTCGTCAGCGAGATCGCCGACGTCGCCTACAAGTGCTCGGGTTACTACGACCCGGCGCTGGAGCGCGAGATCTCGGTCAACGACCCGGATGTCGGCATCCAGTGGCCGGACGTCGAGATCCTTCTCTCGGCACGGGATCAGGCGGCGCCGAACCTGCGGGACGTCGCGGACGGGCTCCCCTTCACGTTCACGGCATGAAGGTGCTCGTCACCGGCGCGGCCGGCATGCTGGGACAGGACCTGGTCCCGCTTCTCCGGGAACGCGGACACGACGTCGTACCCGTCGACATCGAGGTCGACATCACCGATCCCGTGGCCATCGGCATGCGGATGGCCGCCGAGCGGCCCGACGCGATCTTCCATCTCGCCGCCTGGACGAACGTCGACGGCGCCGAGGAGAACGAGGACGCCGCGTACGCGGTCAACGCCGACGGCACGCGCAACGTGGCCGCCGCGGCTGCGGCCATCGGCGCGGCGGTCGTCTGCGTCTCCACGGACTACGTCTTCGCCGGGACGCAGGACGACGGGTATGCGGAGGACGACCCCGTCGGGCCCGTCGGCGTGTACGGGCGCACCAAGGAGGCAGGTGAGGCCGCGGCGCGTGACGTCCATCCGGAGGGCGTCCGCATCGCCCGCACCGCATGGCTCTACGGAGCCGGCGGCCCGAACTTCGTCGACACCATGCGCCGTCTCGGGCGTGAGCGCGACGAGGTGACCGTGGTGGCCGACCAGGTGGGCTCGCCCACGTGGACCCGGGACCTTGCCCCCGCACTGATCGACCTGCTCGACCGTCCGCCCGGCATCTACCACACGGCCGGGGGCGGACGGGTGACCTGGGCGGACTTCGCCCGTGAGATCTACGCCCGCGACGGCATCGACTGTGCCGTGCGCGATGTGACCACCGCCGAGTTCGGGCGGCCCGCGCCCCGGCCGGCGGTGTCGATCCTGCGCGTCACCAAGGAGGACTCGCCGCGCCTGCGTGACTGGCGCGAGGCCCTCGCCGACTACCTGGCAGAGAACCCCGCATCATGAGCCGGAGTGGCCCCGACCCCTTCAGAAAGGCCCGCGAACAGTGAAGGTCCTCGTCACCGGCGGCGCCGGTTTCATCGGCTCCAACTTCGTCCTGCGAATCCTCGAGACCCGTCCCGGCTGGGACCTCACCGTGGTCGACGCCCTGACCTATGCCGGCAACCGCCGCTCGCTGGATCCCGCCGGCGACCGCATCCGGTTCGTGGAGGGCTCCATCGCCGACGCCGCTCTCGTCGACCGGCTGGTGGCCGAGACGGACATCGTGGTGCACTTCGCGGCCGAGTCGCACAACGACAACTCACTGGACGACCCGTGGCCGTTCATCGAGTCGAACATCGTGGGCACGTTCCGCATCCTGGAGGCCGTGCGGCGGCACGGCAAGCGTCTGCACCACATCTCGACCGACGAGGTGTACGGCGACCTGGAGCTGGACGACCCGGAGCGGTTCAGCGAGACCACCCCGCTCAACCCGTCCAGCCCGTACTCGGCGTCCAAGGGATCGGCGGATCTGCTCGTCCGCGCGTGGATCCGGTCGTTCGGGATCCAGGCGACGCTGTCCAACTGCAGCAACAACTACGGTCCGCGGCAGCACGTGGAGAAGTTCATCCCGCGCCAGATCACGGGAATCCTGGACGGTGTGAAGCCGAAGCTCTACGGCTCCGGCGAGAACGTCCGCGACTGGATCCACGTGGACGACCACAACGACGCCGTGGTCGCCATCATCGAGCAGGGGCGGCCGGGCGAGACCTATCTCATCGGTGCCGACGGCGAGCAGAACAACCGCCGGATCATCGCGCTCCTGCTGGAGCTGATGGACAAGCCGGCCGATTGGTTCGAGCACGTCAACGACCGGCCCGGACACGACATGCGCTACGCGATCGACGCCTCGAAACTTCGGGCGGAGACGGACTGGCGGCCCCGTTACTCGGATCTGCGCGCGGGACTTGCCGACACCATCGCCTGGTACACGGACAACCGCGACTGGTGGGAGGCGTCCAAAGTGGCCGCGGAGGAGACGTACGCCCGTCTGGGCCGCTGACAGCGCTGGTGTCAGACACTTAACACGCGCGTGACATCGTGTGACCGGGACACGTCTGTCCGGGGACGACCAGGAGGGTGACATGGGAACGATGCGACGCCGTTCTTCGGGGACCGTCGCGGTGGCACGAACGCCGTGGCAGGACTCCGCACCGGGTCGGCTCGACGCGCGGGCGATGACGCCACCGACGCGGCGGCCCAGGTCCCGGAGATGCGGGACGCCCCGGCTGTCGTCGTCTCCTCTCGTGGCATGAGCCGTCGGAGAAGACCCAGGACGTACCGCCTGAACGGTGTCCAGCGGTCGGCGAATGCGGTGTACACCCTCCTGACCCGGCTCGGGCTGGGTGCCCGGTATCGGCATCTGCTGACGGTGACGGGGCGAAGGTCGGGTGTGGCGCGCACCAATCCCGTCGATGTGATGACGCACGACGGGTCGCGGTGGCTCGTCGCGCCCTACGGCGAGGTCGAGTGGGTGCGCAACCTCCGGGTCGCGGGCGTCGGCTCCCTGCGGCGTGGTCGCCGGACCGTCTCCTTCCGGGCTCGCGAGGTCGATGCGTCGACGGCGGTCCCGGTCATCCGCCTCTACATCGAATCGGTTCCGGTCACGAGGGCCTACTGGGGAGTGGGAACGGATGCGACCGATGAGGAGCTGATGGACGAGTCGGCTCGGCATCCGGTCTTCCGGCTCACCCCGGTCGAGGCCACATGATCACGGTGGGCATCAACGCGTGGCGGCTAGCGGGCGCCACGGGCACCCAGCACGTGCACTGACCGATCGCACGCGCTGACAGCGTGGCCGGCCTTCCGAGGGAGGTGCCGCGGTGACCGTCATGCGAGGAGTGGCCGTGTCATGCCGGGTGCCTGGCACCGGGCATGACACGTGCAGTGTCACCGGCCGAGTTCTCCCTGCAAATCGGGGGATGCTCTGATCGGTGTCATGTCGGGTGCCTGGCACCGGGCATGACACGGGGCTGCGGAGGCACCGTCCCCTGCCGGTGATTTAGGGCCACCTCAGTTGCGGAGTGAGTGCTCACTCATTTACTGTGTCCGTCATGGGTCGAGCGCCGGCGATGTCACGTGAGGAACGGCGCACCTCCATCGCGGCGGCGGCCGTCCCCCTGGTCCGTGAACACGGACGTCTGGTCACGACCCGGCAGATCGCCGAGGCGGCGGGGGTCGCCGAGGGCACGCTGTTCCGGGTCTTCTCGGACAAGAACGAGATCCTGCGGGAGGTCGTCGAGTACGCCTGCCGGCCCGAGCCCATGCTCGCCGAGCTCGACGGGCTGGACACCGGGGTCCCCCTCGCGGACTTCGTCACCCGGCTCGTCGAGGTCACCCGACGACGCGTGAGCGAGATCTTCGACGTCGCCATGGCGGCGCGGTGGATCCCGGAGGCGGCACGCCAGCCCCGGCCGGAACGCGGCGCGGTCGAGCTGCGCGTGGTCGCCCTCCTCCGCTCGTACGCGGACGAGCTCTCCGTCCCCCCGGAGACGGCGGCGGACGTTCTGCGACTGCTCGTGTTCTCGTCCACGCATCCCCTCATCAACGAGGGGCGTCCCCTGGGGACCGACGACATCGTGCGCGTCCTTCTGAACGGGGTGCGCGTCTCCCCGGGGGCCGCGCATGCCGAGCGGGGTCGGGTATGACCGGCCTGGCGGGCGCACGGAAAGATGCACGGGCATCCGCGGGCCGTGGCGGAACGCGCGGGCGTGACCGGCGCGACGCACGGGCGGAGGCGGTGCGGCCGTGCTGATCCGGCTCGGACGGCGCTTCCTGCGTCCCTACACGCGGCAGATCGCGGTCATCCTCGTCCTGCAGCTGATCGGCACGATCGCCTCCCTCTACCTGCCCCGCTTGAACGCGGACATCATCGACAAGGGCCTGGCCGCAGGCGACATCGCGACGATCTGGGGATACGGCGGCGGCATGCTCGGGGTCACCCTGGTGCAGGTCGCCTGCAGCATCGCCGCGGTCTACGTGGGGGCCAAGGTCGCCATGGCCTTCGGCCGCGACGTGCGCCAGGAACTCTTCCGGACCGTGGAGACGTTCGCCGACCGCGAGGTCAACCACTTCACCCCGGCGTCGCTCATCACCCGCAACACCAACGACGTGACGCAGGTCCAGACCCTGATCGTCATGACGTTCACGCTCCTGGTCGTCGCCCCCATCATGTGCATCGGCGGCATCATCATGGCCCTCCGGGAGGACGCCGGGCTCTCCTGGCTCCTGCTGGTCGCCGTCCCGCTCCTCGTCATCTGCACCGGCCTCATCGTCGTCAACCTCGTGCCGGGCTACCGTGCCATGCAGCGCAAGCTGGACGGCATCAACCGGGTCATGCGCGAGCAGATCACCGGGATCCGCGTGGTGCGCGCCTTCGTGCGCGAGCCCGAGGAGGTGCGGCGCTTCGGCGACGCCAACGAGGAGCTCAACCTGGTCACGCTGCGCGTCGGCCGGATCATGGCGCTCATGTTCCCGTCGATCATGATGATCCTGAACGTCTCGAGCGCCGCCGTGCTCTGGTTCGGCGGGCACCGGGTGAACGACGGCACCATCGAGCTGGGCGCGCTCACCGCGTTCCTCGTCTACCTGACGATGATCCTGATGTCCGTGATGATGGCGACGTTCATGGCCGCCATGATCCCGCGCGCGGCGGTCAGTGCCGACCGCATCGGGGAGGTGCTCGACACCGTTCCGTCCGTCGCGCCGCCGGAGCATCCCGATCCCGCGCCGCCTCCGCGCGGCGTCCTGCGGTTCGACCACGTGTCCTTCCGCTACCCGGGCGCGGACGACCCGGTGCTCTCCGATGTGTCCTTCACGGCCGAGCCCGGAAAGACGACGGCCATCATCGGATCCACGGGGTCCGGGAAGAGCACGCTGATCTCCCTCATCCCCCGTCTGTTCGATGTCACCGACGGAAGCGTCAGCGTGGACGGCCTGGACGTGCGCCGTTACCGGCCGGAGGAGCTCTGGGCGCGCATCGGGCTGGTGCCGCAACGGGCGCTGCTCTTCGCGGGCACCGTGGCGACCAACCTCCGCTTCGGCAACCCGGACGCCACGGACGAGGAGCTGTGGGACGCGCTGCACATCGCGCAGGGGGCGGACTTCGTGGCGGCCATGCCCGACGGGCTCGACACGCCCATCGCCCAAGGCGGCGGCAACGTGTCGGGCGGTCAGCGTCAGCGTCTCGCGATCGCCCGTGCCCTGGTGCGGCGTCCGGCCGTCTACGTCTTCGACGACGCGTTCTCCGCGCTCGACGTGGCCACGGACGCGCGACTGCGCCAGGCGCTGCGGCCGGTGCTCCGGACCGCCGCCATGATCGTGGTCGCGCAGCGGGTCTCCACCATCCGCGACGCCGACCAGATCATCGTTCTCGACAACGGGCGGATCGTCGGGATCGGCACGCACGAGGGGCTCCTCGCGGACTGCGCGACATATGCGGAGATCGTGGCCTCCCAGCTCACGGCGGCGGAGGCGGCATGAGCAGGGATCGCGAGAACGAAACGGATCCCGCTCCGGCGACCGATCCGGCAGCGCCCCACGACGAGGCCGCGCGCGACGCGGACACGGTCCGTCACGCCACACGGGCCGGCACCAACCGCCGGTCGCCGTTCGGCGGCGGCCCCATGCCGGTCGAGAAGTCCCAGGACTTCGGCCGCTCCATCCGGCGTCTGGTCGGCCTCCTGCGACCGGACGGCTTCGTGGTCGGCATCGTGATCCTCATGGCGGTCGCCGGGGTGACCCTGTCCGTCATCGCCCCGCGGGTCATCGGGCATGCCACGGACATCATCGCCAACGGCTGGATGGGGCACGCGCTGGGGGACCTCCCGTTGCCGGACGGTGCGACGAAGGCGGACGCCGTCGCCGCACTCCGGGCCATGGGCCAGAACACCCGTGCCGACATGATCGCCGGCATGGACGTCACGCCCGGCGTGGGTGTCGACTTCGGCGCCCTCGGCCGCGTGCTCCTCTGGGTGGTCGGCCTCTATGCGATGAGCTCGCTCATCATGTGGCTGCAGGGGTTCCTCCTCGCGGGCATCGTCATGCGCACGATGAGCACCCTCCGCGCCGACGTCGAGGACAAGCTCAACCGGCTGCCCCTGTCCTACTTCGACCGCCAGCAGCGCGGCGAGGTGCTCTCGCGTGTCACCAACGACATCGACAACATCTCCCAGTCGATGCAGCAGACGATGTCGCAGCTCCTCGTCAGCATCCTGACCGTGATCGGGACCGTGATCATGATGTTCACCGTCAGCGGGTGGCTCACGCTGATCGCGCTCCTCTCGATCCCCGTGATGTTCCTCCTCACCGCCCAGATCGCGAAGCGCAGCCAGAAGCAGTTCATCACGCAGTGGCGCGCCACCGGCGAGCTGAATAGCCAGGTGGAGGAGTTCTACACCGGGCATTCGCTGGTCACGGTCTTCGGTCAGCGGCACGAGGCGGCCCGGCGGTTCGGCGAGACCAACGACGAGCTCTACGAGTCGTCGTTCCGGGCGCAGTTCATCTCCGGGATCATCATGCCGGCGATGATGTTCATCGGGAACCTCACCTACGTCCTGGTTGCCGTGGTGGGCGGTCTCCGCGTCGTCAGTGGCGTGATGACCATCGGCGGGGGGGCGGCGTGCTTCCCCGATTGTTCCCCTACAAGGGAATGGGCGCGGCCTATGCAGACATCATCGGCGGCAACGTGAAGGTATCTTTCGCCGCCATCAATTCATCGCAGCCGCACGTCAAGGCCGGCCGCCTGCGCGTGCT
>CALMEC010000120.1 GCA_937862675.1 uncultured Actinomycetes bacterium | reverse complement strand
ATGCCCCCATGAGGCTGTGGTCCGTCCATCCCCGGTATCTGGACGCCAAGGGCCTGGTGGCGCTCTGGCGGGAGGGACTTCTGGCGCGCGCCGTTCTGAGCGGGACGACACGCGGGTACCGCCGGCATCCGCAGCTGGAACGGTTCCTGGAGCATCCCGAGCCGCTGACGGTGCTGGACGCCTACCTGGATGCGGTGCTCCGGGAGTCGCTGGCGCGCGGGTACTCCTTCGACGCCGGCAAGATCGTCCGCCCGTCGGCGCCGCCCCCGCCGATGGACGTGGCGGAGGGGCAGGTCGCCCTGGAATGGCGGCACCTGCGGGCGGAGCTGGAGGGGCGAAGCCCCGATGTGCTCCGGCGGTGGGCGACGGTGACGATCCCCGATGTGCATCCGTCGTTCGCCGTGGTGCCCGGGCCGGTCGCCCCATGGGAGCGTGCGGACGCGTGACGAGGGCTCCAGGGGCGAGGTGGGACTCGCGAGGGGCGTCTCCTGCACCGTCCACCGGAGATGCTTGGGCCCGGGTGACGATCGTGGGTGTCAGAAAGGGCGACCCGTGGGCGGGGCGGGATCGTCGGGCCGGACGACGTGATCGGCCGGGGCACTCCCTTGATCGTGCGTGAACCATCCACCGCTGTGCAGGTCCTGGAAGACGATGATGAGACGCCCCGGTTCGATCACGAGTTCGTGATAGTGGCGGTCGACGGGGGCGTCCGTCCACCAGCGGTCCTGGACCAGCCAGTCGTCGCGGATCGCGATCACCGGCCGTCGGCGTCCCCGTACGGTGAGCGCGTGCGGAAGCCCTCCCGGGCTCACGACGACGGTCAGCGGCCGGGGCTGGTCGAGACGTCGTAGGGGACGAGAGCCCATCGGCGCTCCGGGAGTCGTGACCAGGGTTCCATCTCCACCGCCTGGAGCACCGCGTCGTCGCCGTGTGCGGACCGGATCTGGCGGACGGCCTCGCCGGTGCGCCGGATGCGCTCGGCGGAGCCGGGGTCGGCGAGGACGATCTGATGCCCTGCGACGTGACCCGACGCGTCCGCTCGGATGACGAGGGTCTCCACCGGGCCCGTGACGTCGGCAAGCGCGGGGAAGGCGGTGATCGTGAGGCGGTCGATCTGGACCGTGGCCTGGCGGAGGGTGATGGTGCGCGTCCACGATCCACCACCCTCCATCCAGGCACGGAGGGTGAGGCCCCGGATGGCGGCGCCGCGCCGTTCGACCGATGCGGCCAGTTGCGTGAGGAGGTGCCGGGCCGCCGCATGGAGCGCGGGGAGTGCGCCCACCGGGTCGGGGAAGTGGAAGGCCGCCTCGACCGGTTCGGGGGGATCGCGGGGATCGAGGCGGTCGGTGTCCTCTCCGCGTGCCGCGTTCCATGCGCGAAGACCGTCACGGCCGAAGCGGTCCACCATGTGGGGGCGCTCAAGAGCGGCCACCTGCCCGATGGTCGTGATCCCCATGTGGTCGAGGTCACGCAGCCGGCGTTCGTCCAGCGGCAGTCGGCGGACCGGGAGCGGTGTGAGGAAGTCGGCGACCTCGTCGCGCGTGATGTGGAGGGGGCTTCGCGGTGTCGCCTGGTACGCGGCCTGGAAGGATGAGAACGGGGTGGGTCCGATGCCGATGCGTGCGTCCATGCCCACCGGCAGGACGGACCGGACGCGGCGGATGACACCCGGGACACCGCTGTGGAGGCGCTCGAGCCCGCCGATCGCGAAGCGCCAGACGCCGTCGGCGGTCTCCTCCACCGATGCTCCGATGCCCTCCAGGCGTCCGGTGACGATCTCCTGCGCGTGTGCCGAGCCTCCGGGGTCCGGCACGATGAGCTCAAGTCCGGGGCAGCGCGCAAGGGCCTCTCCCACCCGAAGGCCGGGACGGACCCCCAGGGCCGAGGCCGGCGGGGTGCAGAGGCCGATGAACGCCGGATCACCGGGCTGGGGACCGAGCGCGATGGGCAGGTCGAACGGTCGACGTGCCGCATGGAGCGCCACCCGGAGTGTGAAGAGCGGGATGACCACGGTGAGGACGCTCATCGTCCGCCGCCGTCACGGCTCGGTGGGATCGAGAGGGGGCGTTGCCGAATCATCGAACATATGTTCGATGATTTCCGGGCGGGGCGCAAGTGCCTTTTCCCGGGTCTTGCGGTCGCGGATGTTCCATGGAGTGCCGGCAGTGCGGTGCCCGCGTGCGGCCCGCGCCGGGCCTCTGCGCTCACGTGAGGATGCGACTGTGAGCAGGCTGTCCATGACGCGACACGCCGTGATCGCTCGTCGGGGCGCCCAACAGCGCTCGGCCATGTTTGCCCTCGCCGTGGCGAGGGGCGAGCCGCGTGTTAAGTGTCTGACACCAGCGCTGTCACGTGTGTGACTTCTTCGGGGGACCGCGGACGCGTCCTCAGCGTCCCCGGCGGTGATCCCTCTCGACGGCGCCGATCAGTGCCTCCACGCGGTGCCGGGAGGCGCCGTCCACCTCGTCCGCCGAGAAGGCGTCGTCCTGCAGTGCCTCCAGCGCCTCGTCGAGCCGCGGGTCACGCCCCGTCACCCGTTGGAGAGCGGCGACGTATTCGCGCGGTGTCTCGGCCGGATCGCGCGGTCGTCCGGCGCGACGGCCGATCCCCTCGATCCGGTCCAGCTGGACCACCGCCCACCCGCGGCGGCGGCGGGCGCGGCGTCGTCGCAGGAGACGTCGGAGCGGTCGGATCGTCATGATGACAAGAAGCGCGAGGGAGAGCGCGACCAGGCCGATGACGACGGGCGCGGTGATCCCCGGCAGCTTGCCCCGCAGATACTCGCTGAGGCCCTGGCGCGCCTGCATCACCTGGCTCTCGCCGGAGAGCGGGACCTGGGCGGTGGGATCGAACGCCTGCCACCCGATCCCGGGGAAGTAGACCTCCGCCCACGCGTGTGCATCGTCGGCGCGCACCTCGTACATGCCTGTGAACGGATTGCGCTCACCCGGGGTGAACCCGACGGTCAGCCGTGCGGGGATGCCCTGTGAGCGCAACATGACGACCAGGCTGCTCGCGATCTGCTCGCAGAAGCCCACCCGGTCGTGGAAGAGGAACTGTTCGACGGCGTCGCTCCCCTCGGGGAGGGGCGGGATGTCCAGCTGGTACTTCGTGTTGCGCCCCATCCATGCCTCGATGGCGCGCACCTTGTCGTAGGTGGTCGGCTGATTGCGCGTGATCCGCTCGGCCAGGTCCGCCACCCGCTGCGGCGTCGACGTGGTGGGGGTCGCGTACCGGCGCAGGATGGCCGACGGCGCGTAACGCGAATCGGGGGCGTTGCGCAGACCGGCCTCCGTGACATGCGGACGGTGACTCACGACGGTGTAGATCGCCCCGTCGTCCAGTTCGACGCCCGTGCGCAGCGTGCCGTCCGACATCTGGAACAGGGCGCGTTGCGGGATGTACACCGCGGTGGGGCGATAGGCGGCGAAGATCAGGTTCGGCCCGGATGCGGCCAGGTACACCGTCTGGATGAACTCGTCACCGTCGGCGGGCGGCTCCTCCTCCAGGGGCGGGACACGTATCGGGCTCTGTCCGCCGATGATGCGCGTGCGCTGGTCCGACATCGTCCAGCGCCGCCCGTCCCAGGTGTCGAAGCTCTGTCCGCGCCAGAAGTCCGGGGCCGACGCCCGCACGCGCATGACGAGGGTGTCGTCCGGACGTCCGCGCACGGAGGTGTCCATCTCGTTGGAGAAGCCGAAGTAGCCGAACGAGGTGGCCGTCCCGCCGCCCGTCCCGCCGCCGCCGGAGGGATCGCGGTCGCCCAGGGAGGGATTGGACAGCCCGCCCGGCTGGGGCACGGTCGCCGAATTGGGCAGTCGCGCCGTGAACGCCAGGAACCGGCTCGACCGGGCGGCCGGGATCACCATGAACGCACCGGCGGCGATCACCAGCACCAGTCCGGCGGCCGTGACGGCCATGCCCAGTCGCGGGCGTGTCCGCGACCGTGTCGCCTGCGGAGCCGCCTTGTCCGCGATGGCACGGAGGTGACTTCGGTTCGCCGCCATGAGGAACGTGCATGCGGCCGCACTCCAGGCGAGCAGGGGGATGGCGAAGGCCATCGACATCGCCATCGATCCGGCCATCGCCATGAGGGTGAGCCCGGCTGTCAGCGTGAACTGGAGGTCGCGCAGCGACCGCGCCACGAAGGACCGCGTCATCTCCAGGAAGATGAGCAGCACGGCCAGGGGCGCCCGCAGCTCCGCGGGGGACGAGACCCCCTGGTTGCGGGCGATGAACAGGAGCGTCGCCGTCAGCGCGATGAGCGTCACCAGCAGGCTCGGCCAGGTGGCCCCGCTGTCGCGACGCCGGTGCGCGACCCACGCGCCCACGGGGTAGAGGAGGAGGAAGACCCAGGTGACACGGGGCAGGTCCAGTCCGGATGTGAGCACCGCGAAGGCCGCGATCATCGACGCGACCAGGGCGCTCACGCGTGTGACGACCGAGCGCTCACCCGGCGCGTCCATGTCGCCCAGAAGACGCGTCCACCACCGTCGGGGTGCGTCGACCGCGTCCTCGCTCATGCGGAGCCCGACCCCGGCAGGCGGAGGACGACACCGTCGGCGATCCCGGGATCGGCCGGCCGTCCGGGGCCGGCCGTGGCCAGGGCACGGCCCGCATCGCGACGATCCCGGACGCGGGTGACGCACCCCGACGTGCCGTCGTTCGTGTAGAGGGTCACCCGCCGTCCCTCGTCGAGCGCCGCGACGACGGTCGCCATGGCGTCCTCGCAGACGGCGTCGTCGGCCTCGCGGACGCCGGACAGCGGTACGACGAGATGGAGGTCCGGCGCGGCGGGCCCCTCCGGCTCCTTCACCACGAGCGCGCCCCGGCGCGCCGTCACCGGCCAGTGGACGAGCCGTAGCGCGTCGCCGCTCACGTACTCGCGAACCGAGCGGAGACGGTCGCCGTGCGCGGCCTGACCACCGGTCGAACCGCCCTCGGCGGCGTCGGCGGCGGTCGCTGTCGCATGGGCACGTCCCACCTTCGGCGCGACGTGGACGGGATGGTCGAGCACGATCTGCAGGCGTCGCCGTACGACCATCATGGTCAGGGGCGCGGTCGACGCGATGAGGACCGTCATCTCCCGGATAACCCCGCGGTCCGCCCGGAGAGGTCCGACCGGGGCCTCACGGTCGAACACGACGGCGGGCGGCGACGCGCCGTCGAGCACCTGGACGATGAGGCCGAGCCCGGCACGGGCCACCCCGATCGTCATGTGGAAGGGCTCGTCGGCGGTGACGTCCCGCGGTCCGTGGAGGCGGGGTCGCAGTCGCAGGAGGGCGAACACGGGCAGCACGGCGCCGACCACCATGACGCTGACGATGATGCAGACCAGGACGATCAGCCATCCCGCCCCCGTGGTCCGCGCGGTCAGGAAGAGGATGAACGCGAAGACGCCCGACGCGACGAAGTGGGTGGTCGGGAGCGGGATCTGCCAGCCCGGCGCCCGGGGGTCTCCTGTGGCGCGGTGCAGATACCACTCCACGACGAGGCCGGCCGCCATGACCACCGCCACGACGTACCAGGGGGTCCCCACCAGGGAGAGGACCACTCCCAGCCCGCAGACCCGAAGCAGCCGGATGAGCGGCGTGGCACGCGGGACGGTCATCCGCGCGGAACGGACACCCGGCGCAGGATCGTGTCGATCAGATGGCGTGAGCGCGCGAGGTCGAAGCCGCCGACGGTCGTGATGCGATGGGCGAGCGCGGGCACGGCCACGGCCTTCACGTCGTCCGGGAGGACATAGGTGCGGCCCTCGATCATGGCCTGCGCCTGGGCGGACCGCTGCAGCCCGACGGACGCCCGCGGGCTGGCGCCGAGCTCAATTTCGTCATGGTGACGTGTGGCGGCGACGATGTCCAGGACGTAGTCGGCGACGGGATCGGCGACGTGGATCGCTCGGACGGCCCTCACCGCCTCACGGACCGCTGCCACGTCGGCCACGGGCGCGATGTGCGCCAGGGCGTCCGCACCGGCCTCACCCCGGAGGATCGCCCGCTCCGACTCCCGCGACGGCAGACCGAGGTTCAGGACCATGGTGAAGCGATCGCGCTGCGCCTCGACCAGGGGGAAGGTCCCGTGATGTTCGTGCGGATTCTGGGTTCCGATCACCATGAACGGGTCGGGCAGGGCACGTGTGCTGCCGTCGGCCGTGATCTGGCGCTCCTCCATCGCCTCCAGCAGGGCGGACTGGGTCCTGGGCGTCGCGCGGTTGATCTCGTCCACCAGCACCACGTTCGCGAAGAGCGGTCCCTCGCGGAATCTCCACGCGCCCTCCCGGGGGTCGAGGACGGCGACGCCGGTGAGATCCGCCGGGAGGAGGTCCGGGGTGCCCTGCACGCGCCGCAGCTCTCCGTGGACGGAACGCGCCAGCGCCTTCGCGAACAGGGTCTTTCCGGTTCCGGGAACGTCCTCCAGGAGGATGTGCCCGGAACCGAACAGCGTGATGACGGCCAGGCGGATTGCCTGTTCCTTGCCGCGGATGACCCGCCGCATGTTGGTCTCGATCGCCCCGGCCAGCGCCGCGGCGGAGGCGCGCCACCGCCTCGCCGATCCGCTGCCCGGTGTCAGCGTCCTGCGGCAGCGCGCCGAGCTTGTGGAGCGTGCCGGCATAGAGCAGCGGCAGCGCGCGGCTCACCGTCTGTTCCGCGCAGCCGTACGGGTAGCGGTCGAGCGAGGCCAGCAGGCCGGCCGGGTCCATGGCCGCCATCGGTCCGACATTGAGGATGACCTTCGAGCGGCTCGGGATCATGTCGGCGAGCAGGCCGTCGGCGTCACCGGTCTTCACGAGGTTGCTGCCGCTCCCGGCCCCGACCGGGAGCACGACGTTCTTGACGTTGGCGGCTGACAGGCACGTATGAACCGGACGCTCTGCCGATAGTGATAGTGTGAGTACACGTAGAGAAGGCCGCTTGACTTGTGCGTCACGCTCTATTGGGCGGCGGTCGAGTTCGTCAATCCAAGCCTCGATGTCCTCGACATGCAATCGTGACAGCGGTCTAATCGTGGTTGTTCACGGAACCAGCACGATGCGCTTCCCATCCGAGGGCGATGCGGTCCACACCTGTTCCACCTCCCGCAGCGGCACGGCGTGCGCGCGCACATCGAACGTCCCCCGGCTGACGGCCGCCACCAGTTCGGGCAGCTCCGCCTGCCAGTCGTGACCCGGGACCGAGCCGATTCCGCTGCCCACGATCTGCAGTCGAGCCGCACGCAGGGCGGCGGAGGGGATCGAGCAGGTGGCGCCGGCGACCGACCCGATCTGGATCCACGTGATCTGCCGGCCGCGGTCCGCGCGCGCGGTGATCAGGTCCACCATCGCCGATGCCGCCGGCTCGCCCCACAGGTAGTCGATCACCACGTCGACATCGGCGGCTGCGGAGACCCGGTCGAGCGTCAGGACCTCATCGGCGCCGAGCGAACGCAGTGACGCAAGTGCCGTCTCATCACGCGCGGCACCGATCACGCGGGACGCACCGAACAGCCGCGCGACCTGCACGGCCATCCGTCCGGCATTTCCGGTGGCACCGAGTACGAGGACGCTCTGGCCGGAACGGAAGTCGACGCGCCGGCGCAGCGCGACCCACGACGACATGGCCGGGTTCATCGCCGCTGCAAGGACCACCGGGTCGACGTCGTCGGGCAGGACGACGCTTCGCCTCGGGTCGATGACGGTTCGCTCGGCCATCGTCCCGAGGCGCGTCTCGTCGAGCACCGCGTAGCGCATCCGGCCGTCCGGGTCGCGCACCACACCGTCGATCCCGGGTACCAGAGGCAGCTCGCCGGTACTCGAATAGTGCGATCCGTCCGCCTGGGACCGCACGCGCGGATGGAGTCCGGCGGCCACCACCTCGACCACCATCTCGTCGTCACTGCGGGCGACGGGGTCGGCGACCACCCCGTAGCGGGGCGGGGCATCGAATGCGGTTACGACGGCGGCATGCATGACGACTCCGTTTGTTGGTGATACGAACTATACCGATGGTAGTTCGTATCACCAACAATCCGTAGCATGGGGGTCGATGGCACCGACGAGACCCACCGCCCGCCCTTCGGCGCCACCGCCGGACGATCCCGCGGAGCTGCTGGCGCAGCTCGCCCTCACGATCACCACCGTGCTCACCCGGCTGGCGGCCCGGCACGACATCTCCCTGACGCAGCTTCGCGTCCTCGGGATCCTGCGCGACCGCACGCCGCGGATGACCGAGCTGGCCGGCCACCTCGGTCTGGAGAAGTCCACCATGTCCGGGCTGATCGACCGCGCCGAGCGACGCGGCCTGGTCACACGCATCCCCGACGTCGACGATGCACGCGTGACCACGGTCGCCATGACCGATGCGGGTCATGCACTCGCCGCACGCGTCGCGGAGGAGGTCCACCGCGGGCTTCGGCCCCTCGTCGGCCGGCTTCCGGACGAGGAGTGGCGGGCACGCCTCCCCGCCCTCCCCCCGTTGTCACCCCGCGTGCGCCACACCTTATACACGCATCTTAGCCCCCC
>CALMEC010000119.1 GCA_937862675.1 uncultured Actinomycetes bacterium | reverse complement strand
CGCGCCGACCCCGCGCACCGTGTCCTCTTCCTGCAGATCCTGCAGCAGCGCCGCGGTATCGTGCGGGTGTTCCGCAAGATGAACGAGTACGGCATCCTGTCTCGCTACCTGCCGAGCTGGCGCCGCATCATCGACCTGTTCCGCGAGGATGTCGCCGGCGACCACGACAAGTAATCAAACGGCTGTTGAGCGACCGGCTGCACGCCGAGTTCTGGCAGCGCACCGGCCGGCTCCATCCCGACATCGACCTCAACAACGAAGAAACCCTGCCCGCCGGTGATCCGGGGGCAGGGTTGAGGACTCCGACCAGACTATGGAGCTAAGCGGATTCGAACCGCTGACCTCCTGGGTGCGATCCAGGCGCTCTCCCAGCTGAGCTATAGCCCCTTGCGGAAAGAGAAGGATACCGACTCGCCCGCGATCACGCCACCGGTGCCCGTGCGGGGCACCGCACGCCCGGTCGTGGCACCCTTCGGGCCGTGATCGACCTCCACTGCCATCTCCTCCCCGGCATCGACGACGGGCCCTCCAGCATCCGCGACGCGGTGCGCATGGCGCGCGTCGCCGTCGAGGACGGGGCCACGACCGTCGTCTGCACGCCGCATCGCCGGCCCCGCTTTCCCAACACGCCGGCCATCGTGCGGGACGCCGTCGCGACGTTCCGTGAGCGCCTCGAAGAGGAGGACATCGCACTCGAGCTCGTGACGGGCATGGAGCTCGACATCGGCGAGCTCCTGGCGATGGATGCCGACGAGCGCGCCGCGGCCACACTCGGGGACGGGCCGTGGCTCCTGGTGGAGATGCCGTTCGAGGGGTGGCCCCTCGACCTGCCCCGCCTCATGACCGAGCTGGAGATGCAGGGGCTACGGGTGGTCCTCGCCCATCCGGAGCGAAGCTCGTCGGTCCAGAAGAACCCAGACCGCATCCGTGACCTCGTCGGACGCGGCGCGCTGGTGCAGGTCAACGCCGAGAGCCTCACCGGGATGCTCGGCGACCAGCCCCAGCGGGCGGCCGAGCGGCTGCTCCGCTCCGGATACGTGCATGTGATCGCATCCGATGCCCACACGCCCACCCGGCGACCGCCCGGGCTGCGCGCCGCGCTGGACCGGGCCGCCGAGATCCTGCGCGTCCTCCCCAGCGACATCGCATGGATGGTCGACGACCTTCCGCGGGCGATCATCTCCGGTGACGTGGTGCGGCCTCCGCGCATTCCGGGGACCTGACGACCGCCGCTAGACTTCGGCCGATGCGTGTACTCGTCACCGGCGGAGCCGGATACATCGGAAGCCACACGGTCCTGCGACTCCTCGAGGAGGGTGCGGACGTCGCCGTGGTGGACAACCTCTCCAACTCACATCCCGAGGCGCTTCGCCGGGTGGCCGAGATCACCGGCCGCGAGGCGGCGCTCCACGAGGTGGACATCCGTGACGAGGCCGGGCTCACTAAGGTGTTCGCCGCATTCCGCCCGGATGCCGTCATCCACTTCGCGGGCCTCAAGGCCGTCGGCGAATCCGTGGCCGTCCCCCAGCTCTACTACGACAACAACGTCGCCGGCACCCTCGCCCTCATCCGGGTGATGGACGCGCACGACTGCCGCACCCTGGTGTTCTCGTCCAGTGCCACGGTGTACGGCCTGGCCGAGACCATGCCCCTGCGCGAGGACGCACCCCTGTCGGCCACCAACCCGTACGGCTGGACCAAGCTCATGATCGAGCAGATCCTGCGCGACGTCGCCGTGGCCGACGACCGGTGGCACGTTGCGCTGTTGCGGTACTTCAACCCGGTGGGCGCGCACCTCTCCGGACGCATCGGCGAGGACCCCGCCGACATCCCCAACAACCTCATGCCCTACATCGCGCAGGTCGCGGTCGGCCGGCGGGAGCGGCTGTCCGTCTTCGGCGACGACTACCCGACCCCCGACGGCACCGGCGTGCGCGACTACATCCACGTGGTCGACCTGGCCGACGGCCACCTCGCCGCACTGGGGGCGCTCCCGGACCGGCCCGGCTGCCACCCGTGGAACCTGGGCACCGGCCGCGGCTACAGCGTCCTGGAGATGGTGGCCGCCTTCGAGCGCGCCAGCGGACGGTCCGTGCCGTACGAGATCGCGCCGCGCCGGCCGGGTGACGTCGCCACCTCGTACGCAGATCCCGCCCGCGCCCGTGAGGAACTCGGATGGAGCGCCGACCGGACCGTCGACGAGATGTGCACCGACACGTGGCGGTGGCAGAGCGCCAACCCCACGGGCTACGTGGACGCCGCCGCCACGTCGGACTGACCCGGACCCGGCGGTGACCATGCGGGGAAGCGGCGCATGACACGGCTCATCGTCATCGACGATGCCACCTCCCCGGTGGACTGGTCCCGTCTCCGCGCGGCGGATGCCACGGACCACGCGTCCCATGGCGTCCCGTACGTGGAATGGCACGACGGCGCGGCGACCAGCCGGGCCCTCACGGTGGACGGCCCGCTGTACGAGCCGCACGGCAGCCCGCCCGAGTGGCGACCGCGTCGCCGTGCGGCCATCCGCGCGCTCGCCAAGCTGGCGGCCGGTGCGGACCATGTGCTCGTCACCTCGGACGACCCCCTGTTCGCGGTGCAGATCCGTGACGCGGTGGGGGCGGCCGATCCAACCCTGTCGCGCGGCACGCGCACCGCCGCGCCGCCCTGGGACCGCGCCCTCCCCATCGACGACCTCGCCGCCGAGTCACGTGCCGTCCGGCTCGAGATCGACGCGATGGTCGCCCATGTCCTCCGCCATCTCGACCCCCGGCTGAGCCTGGACGATCTCGTCACGCTCGGACGATCGGCAGGCCCGCCGCGCACGCGCACGGCGCTCATGGCCGACGGCTGCCCGGCCGAGGCGCTGCACCGCCTGGCCGAGCACGGCTACCTGGTGGACGATCCCTGCTGGTCGTCACCCGCCGGTGACCTCCTCCTCGCCGCCCTGCCCGGCGTCCTCACGGATCCCGAGACGATCCGGCGCTGCGGAGAGTGGATCGACGCCGTCGCCCGCGGCACCGTCGACCGGCCCACCGCCCGTGAGCGTGCCCTGTCGCTGATCGGGAGCCTTGCCCCGCCCGCCCGGCCCGGCGGTTTCGACGCCGGACGGCTGATCGGGCCCTGCCCCTCCTGTGGCGACTGGATGGGAGGGGCACGCGGTCGCATGTGCTGCATGGGCTGCGGCACGTCGTATCCGCTGCCGCGTCAGACGGAGATCCTGGCCGTGCCCGGCGAGATCTGCCCGACGTGCCGGGCCCCCCTCGTCCGCCCCATCGTGCATGGCCGGATCCACCCGGTCCGATGCCCGGATCGGGCAGGATGTCCAGACGCCATGGACGCCATCCGATGAACACCGAGCCCGACAGCCCGATCGACGACATCCTCGGCCGTCTCCGCCACACGCAGGAGGCCGACCGGGATCAGCTGGCCCCGCCCAGATGGGCTCGGCCGGCCGGCTGGATCCTCGTGATCGCCATCCTCGGCGTCGTGATCACCGCCGCCATCGTGGCGAGCCCGCTGTGACCGGTCGGTTCATCACCCTCGAAGGCATCGACGGCAGCGGCAAGTCCACGCAGGGGCGGCTCCTGGCCGACGCCCTCCGCCGCCGCGGTCGCACCGTGGTCGAGACGCGCGAACCGGGGGGAACCGCCCTCGGCGAGGGCATCCGCGGACTCCTCCTGGGCGACGGCGCCATCCATCCGGTGAGCGAGGCGCTCCTCTTCGCCGCCGCCCGGGCCCAGCACGTGCGCGAGCTGATCCGTCCGGCGCGTGAACGCGGCGACTGGGTCGTCTGCGACCGGTTCCTCGACTCGTCGATTGCGTACCAGGGTGCCGCACGCGGACTCGGGATCGGCCTCATCGAGTCCGTCAACGAACCCGCGATCGACGGGCTCCTCCCCGACCTCACCGTCGTGCTCGATGTTCCCGTCGATCTGACGCTGGAACGTCGCGAGGGTGACGCCGACGACCGGATCGAGGCGGAGGGCTCCGTCTTCCAGCAGCGGGTGGCCGACGCCTTCCGGGAGATCGCACGCCGCCACCCCGGGCGGGTGGCGCTCATCCCGGGAGACGGCGCACCCGACGAGGTGCACGCGGCCGTCATGGCGGCCGTGGAGGAGCGCACGTGATCCCCCTGCCCGACCAGCCGGTCGCCGAGCGGATCCTCGCCCGGGTGCTGGCGCGCGAGCGTCCGCCGCAGCAGCTCCTGCTGTCCGGTCCGGCCGGCACGGGCAAGCGCCGCACGGCACGGGCCCTGGCCTGGAAGCTGATCGATCCCGACGGGACGCACGGTCCCGACGAGGCCTCGGTCGACCTGTCGGTCGTCACCGCGAGCGGGGCGTCCATCCGGCTGGAGGCCGATCTCGAGCCCGCGCTCGCCGACCTCTCCGCACGCCCCGTCGTGGGCCGCCGCCGCGTGCTCATCATCGACGGCGCCGAACGGCTCCGCGAGCAGGAGGGCGCGCCCCGCATCCTGAAGCAGCTGGAGGAGCCGCCTCCCCTCTCGCATCTCATCCTGGTCACCGACCACCTGAGCGACATCCTCCCCACCATCCGCTCACGTTGCCTGCCGGTCCCCTTCCGCTCTCCCGGGTGGCAGGCCATCGCCGACACCCTCACCGCCTCGGGCGTCGATCCCGACGAGGCCGCGACCCTCGCCCGGTCGCAGGGCCCTGCGGCACTCGCGGCCACCCCGTTCGAACGCACGATGCGCCGACTGGGCATGCAGCTGGCGGAACGGCTCCTCACCTCCTCCGGCTCCGGTGCCACCGCGATCCGGGAAATCCAGGGCCGGATGGAGGAGGCGGCCGATGCGAACCCCAGCAAAGAGCTGGAGGACCTGGCGGCGCAGGCCGCGGCCTTGGAGGGCAAGCGCGGCGAGCGCACGGCCGTCAAGCGTGTGGAGGACCAGCGCAAGCGTGAACGCCGGCGGCTGCTCACCGACGGATGGGCGCTCGCCCTGGACGGTGCGGCCGGGTACATGGCCGACGCGCTCGCCGTCGCCCTGGGCGCCGAGACCACCGTCCGCCATCGCGAGCGGCTGGACGCCCTGCGCGCCGTCGCCGTCCCCTCGCGCATACGCGGCTTCGAACGCGCGCTGGACGAGATCCAGGCGACCCGTGCCGAGATGGAACTGAACCCGACGCTGGATCTGGCGGCCGAGGCGCTGGCCTATCACATCGGCCGCGCCGTCCACTCACGTTCGCTTCCCCCGGCCCTCGCACCGGGCCGCCTCCCGTACTGAGGCGCCCCCACGACGGGGACTCCCGGAGACGTCCCTCGTCAAGGGGCCGTCAGGACCGGCCCGATACGGGGAGAGGGCCCTGGCTCGGGGCTCTGGATGGTCGGTTCCACGGAGTCGTGGATGTGAGGCGTGTCAAGTGAGGGATGCGGGGCCTCACCGGCACCGAGAGGCATGCCGGGCGGCCTGTCCGAGGTCCCCGGTGGCGCTATGGCACCGCCGGGGGCCTGCACCGCACGGTGAGACCAGGGGATCGACCACCTAGTTCTGCGACACGCTGGGCTCGGCCACCAGAGATCCGATCAGGGCGAACAGGACGGCCCCCGC
>CALMEC010000118.1 GCA_937862675.1 uncultured Actinomycetes bacterium | reverse complement strand
GCGTGCCGCCCCGATGGCGGCGGTGTCGGCGGCGTGCCCGGGGAACGGGGCGGGGGCGGCCGCTCTGCCCGCGGGGTCGCCGCCCGGAACCCGCCGCCCACCCCGGTCGGCGTGCTCACCGGCACGGCCGGCGCCACCGGGATCTCCGGCTCGTGCCCCTGCGCACGGGCTTCGATCGCCATGCGGACGAACTCCGCCACGATGACGAAGAAGCCGATCAGGAAGATGATCGCGAAGACGCTTCCGATCCAGCTCCAGACCGCGGTGCCGGACGGGTGTTCCGCCCAGCGACGCGGGATGCCGAGGGCACCCGAGAAGTACCAGGCGTACAGGAGGCCGTATCCGCCGAGCACCATCCCGCCGACGCCGACGATGGTGACGCGACGGCCGGCGATGCGACCGCTGGAGCGTTCGAGGAGGTACGAGACGAATCCCATCACCCACAGCGCGGTGCCCATCAGCATGTAGCTGTGGAAGTGGGCGGGCACCCACAGGGTGTTGTGGAGATGGAAGTTGAGCGGGATCGCCGAGTCGATGACCGCGCCGACGCCGCCGATCGTCCATCCCACGAACCCGAGGAAGAACAGCACCGAGGTGAGGCTCCAGCGGTAGCGCGACCCCCACACCAGCATCATCCCGGTGTAGATCGTCACGACCGCCACCGGCAGGGCCGCGGCCGACGAGGCCACGACGCCGATCACCTGCATCGCCTCCGGCTGTACGAAGTCCATGTACAGGTGGTGCGCGTATGCCGTGAGGACGAACAGGATGGTTCCCATCCAGCCGATCACGATCGGGGTGGTGGTCTTCCACGGCCGGCCCGCGTACAGCGGGACCAGGACGTAGAGCATCCCCGCGCCGAGGTAGATCACGAGGTTCGCGGTGGTGTGCCCGAAGAAGTAGGTGAGGTTCTTCGCCCAGAGCGGATCGAGGACGACCTGATCGTCGATGACGTGGTTGACCATGCCGAGGAGGACGGTCATCCCGACGGCTCCGGCGATGAGACCCTGGACGGCCACGGCCACGGCGGCGATCGCCGCGGGCGGGGGCGCCTTCTCCGTGCGATCCCTGAGCCACCGCCACCCGAGCGCGCCGGTCAGGCCGCCGTAGGCCTCGGTCACCGCCTTGAGCACGTCGATGCAGAAGATCGTGAAGCTGATGCCGACCAGCGCGATGCCGATCAGGAACACCGTCGTCGCCCAGAGGGACCACATGCCCGCCGACTCGAACGGCAGCGGGTACAGGAACGTCCATGCGCCGGCGAATCCCCCGAACACGACGCTGACCAGCACGAGCGCGACCCCGGCCACCATGGCCAGGTACGCGGCCATCGCACGGCCGGCGTCGAGCGCCGGCACCGCTGCCCGCACGACGTACCACAGACCACCCATGAGCGCGAGGAGGACGCCGGCGATCATGCCGGCGCCGTGCAGCGTCATCAGCCGGTAGAACCAGTCATCCGAGACGCCGACCGCGTCCGCCTGGGTCAGGCGCAGTGTCAGGCCGACCAGCGCCATCAGGCCGAAGAGCGTGAGACCGGTGACGCCGAACATGAATCCGACGCGTCGCTCCACCCGGCCCGCCGACGGCTCCAGGGGGATCCCGTCGGGGTGGATGACGGACGACGTGGGGAGAGTCGTGCTCATTGGGTCACCTCGAACGTGCGCACCATGCGGTGATGTCCGACGCCACAGAACTCCAGGCAGGCGAATGTGTAGGTGCCCGGCGTGTCGAGTGTCAGACGCACGCGATTGGTACGTCCGGGCATCGCCTGGATGTTCCCGATCAGGACCCCGTACGGGTCATAGAAGCCGACGCCGTGATTGACGTCCTTGGAGGTCACCTCGAACTCGACCCGGGAGCCCACGGGCACGTGGTTCGGACTGACCGTCCAGTTGAACTGATAGCCGGTGATCCGCACCGTCTGGGTGGGTTCCGCACCCTGCCCGTACGGCGTGAGGCTCAGGCTCGCGATCAGCCCTACCCCGAGGACGACGATGAGGAAGACCAGCCATCCCTTCCTCATGCGATACCCGGTCGCGGTCACCTCGCCGTAGGGGACCTCCTGCCGCGAGTGGCCGGCCACGATCAGGAAGACCGCGACGATGACGACGGACAGGACGAGGAACGCTCCGAGCACCGCCATCTGCAGAGGACCGAAACTGAGGCTGAAATCCGTGTGCGACATGGCGCTCCCCGTCACCGGAGACCCGAGTGACACTTTCGGATATCTCCATTACCAATTGGAAAAACTCTGTGCGCCGGACGCTAACGACGGTGAAGCGTGGATGCAAATAGACAGATGACACCGCACGGATCCGGTCTCACCTCTCGTGCACCTCGAAGGACACGGTAATTGTCTTTGCGACAAGAAAGCGGCCCGTACATGCCGGGCCACGGGTGATCGCGTCATCACGTCATGAACCCCTCAACCGCACGCAGTCGCGCCGATTGCGGCACCTCCCCCGGCCGCTCGCGGGCGTGTCCGGCGCCGGTCGGCGCATCGACCGGAGAGAGACGCCCGCACGGACGATCGGCGCGGAGCGCGGTGTGCGGCACGACCTGGACCGCCGGACCGCCACCCGGTGCCGGAGGCACATGCCGGGGGACGGACGTCGGGGCACGGACGAACGTCCCCGCGCGGGATCGCCCGACGTCACCTCCCCCCCGGTCCGCTCGCCCCGTCGGACGTCGTTCGGCGGACGGCGCCGCGGAGTAGATTCCCCGCCGACCCCCACCGAGGCGGTGACGGGATGTCCACACGCATCAATACCCACCGCTCGCCCCGCCCCGAGCCGTTGCACCCGTCCGGTCGCGACCCGATGTGCGGAACCGGGCCCGAACTGCGACGACGCGGCTCGACCGGTGCCGGTGCCTCACGGCGCCCGGCGGCCGTCACCGGCCGGCGGATCTGACCGCGTCATGGGATTCGAATCGCTCGCGCTGATCTGCCTGGTGGCGCTGATCGCCCCGGTCCTCTCACTGGCGCCGTCATGCCGCATACCGACCGTCGTCGGCGAGATCCTGATCGGCGTCGTCATCGGACAGACCGGCCTGCGATGGGTCGATCCCACCGACCCCACCTTCACGTTCCTGGCGCAGGTCGGTTTCGCGCTCGTGATGTTCGTCGTGGGATCACACGTCCCCGTGCGGGATCCGGCGCTGCGCCGGGGCCTGGCCGTCGGACTGGGACGGGCCGCCGCGATCGGCGTGCTCGCCGCACCCGTGGGGTTCGTCGTCGCGCGGGCGTTCGGCACCGGTCACGGCGGCGTGTACGCGGTCCTCATGGCCTCCTCGTCGGCGGCCCTCATCATGCCCGCGCTCGCCGGGGTCCCCACCTCGGCCCCCGCGATGGTCCGGCTGCTGCCGCAGATCGCCGTCGCGGACGCCGCCTGCATCGTCGCGTTGCCGCTCGTCATCGATCCCCCGAACGCGGGACGCGCGGCCATCGGCGCCGCGGCGATCATCGCGGCGGGAGCCGTACTCGCCGTCCTGCTCCGGTACCTCGTCGCGTCGGACCGCGAGAAACGGCTCCGCTCCATGTCGAAGCGCCACCAGCTGGCGCTGGAGCTGCGGATCTCGCTGGGCCTGATCTTCGCCCTCGCGGCGATGGCGACCCGGCTCCACGTGTCGGTGATGCTCGCGGGATTCGTGGTCGGCGTCGCGGTCTCCGCGGCCGGCGAGCCGCATCGTCTGGCGGGCCAGCTGTTCGCCCTCACGGAGGGACTGTTCGCCCCGCTCTTCTTCATCTGGCTGGGCGCGTCGCTGAACATCCGCGAGCTCGACCGGCATCCGTCGGGCATCTTGCTCGGTCTCGTCCTCGGGCTGGGTGCGATCGCGGTGCACGGTGCCATGGTGATCACACGTCAGCGCTGGCCGATGGCGATCGTCACGTCGGCACAGATGGGGGTGCCCGTCTCCGCCGTCGCACTCGGGACGGCATCCGATCTGCTTCGTCCCGGCGAGGCCGCGGCCATCCTCCTGGGTGCGCTCGTCACCGTGGCCGCGAC
>CALMEC010000117.1 GCA_937862675.1 uncultured Actinomycetes bacterium | reverse complement strand
AGAGCGAACGCACGGCCGCCCGGTCCAGGGCGCCGGACGCCCGGTCGTCGTGGGGTGGTGCACCGGCCGCGGTCCCCGCCCCCGCGAGGAGCACGGCGACGAGGGCCGCGACGGCGCGAGACGGGTGGTGCCACAGAGACGCGGATTCCGGGTGCGTCCCTGGGGGGTGCGGGACGTCGCCGGCCGCCGAAGGGCATGCCGGCTCACCTGTTCGAGTCGCCCGGTGGCTGGTCAGGGGCGGGCGGGGGGATTGGTGGCGTATCCGCACCGCCGGAGACACGCACCACGCCACGATGTCCGTGGCACCACTCATCTAGGGCGTGATCGTGAGCACGACATATGCGCCCAGGATGACGAGATGGACCACGCCCTGCAGACGTGTGGTGCGTCCCGGGACGACGGTGAGGATGCCGGTGAGGACCGTGAGCACCGCCAGCACGATGCCGGTGTTGTCGAGACCCAGGACGAGTTTGGTGTCGAAGAGCGGCGAGAGGAACGCGATCGTCGGGACCGTCAGCCCGATGCTCGCCATGGCGGATCCGTAGGCCAGGTTGAGGCTGACCTGCATGCGGTTGCGCATCGCGGCACGCACCGCGGCGATGCTCTCCGGAAGCAGGACGAGCGCCGCGATGACGACGCCGACCACAGCCTGCGGCATACCCGCCTTCGCGACGCCGGACTCGATCGTGGGTCCGAGCAGCTTGGCCAGGCCCACCACGGCGATGAGGGCCAGGAGGAGAAGGCCCAGGCTTGTCAGCGCGGCCCGGTCGGTGGGCGGGTCGGCGTGGGTGTCGGCCGAGTCGATGGGACGCCCCGTCGCCTGGTCGACGGGCAGGAAGAAGTCGCGATGGCGCACCGTCTGGGTGAAGACGTAGCTGCCCCACAGCACGAGCGCCGCGATCGCCGCGAACATGAGCTGCGAGGTGGTGTACACCTGTCCGTGCGCGGATTCGGTGACGCTCGGCAGGATGAGGCAGATGGTCGCCAGGACGGCCACCGTCGACAGCGCGGCACCCGTTCCCTCCGCGTTGAACCGCGGGGTCGCGAAGCGAAGCGCACCTGCCAGGATGGAGATCCCGACGATGCCGTTGCAGGTGATGATGAAGGCCGCGAAGACGGTGTCACGCGCGAGGGCACTCTCGGCGGCGTCGGGTGCCGAGAGCATCAACATGACGATAAGCCCGACCTCGATCACCGTGACCGCGACCGCGAGCACCAGCGATCCGAACGGCTCGCCGACCTTGTGGGCGACCACCTCCGCGTGGTGCACGGCCGAGAAGACCGCGAGCGCCAGAACCGCCGCCACGACCGTCGCGATGATCCCGCCGATCTCCAGTCCCCATGCGACGGCCAACACCACCACGGCGACGATCGGCGCGAACGTCGTCCAACGGCGGGTCAGCATCGTCAGGAAGCGCATGCGGTCGAACGGCCCCCCGGGTCGATCGAGAGAAGAGTGGTCTAGTGGCGGAAGTGGCGGTGCCCGGTGAACACCATCACCGCGCCACGCTCGTTGACGGCCTCGATCACCGCGTCGTCACGGATCGAGCCGCCGGGCTGGACAATAGCGGTGGCACCCGCGTCGAGTGCGGTGAGCGGACCGTCGGGGAACGGGAAGAACGCATCGGAGGCGACGGCGCACCCCGCCGTCGAGAGCCCGGCGATGGACGCCTTCTCGGTGGCGAGCCGCGTCGAGTCGACGCGGCTCATCTGCCCCGCGCCGATGCCGATGGTGCGTCCGTCGCGCGCGAAGACGATCGCGTTGCTCTTGACGTGCTTCGCCACGCGCCACGAGAAGATGAGGTCCGTCCACTGCTCCTCGGTGGGCTTCGCCTCGGTGACCACGGTCATCTGCTCGCGACCCTCGTTGCTGCGGTCGCGGTCCTGGACCAGGAGTCCGCCGGTGACACGCCGCATGTCGAGCTCGCCCGGATTGAAGCGGCGGCGCTCGCGATTGAGGAGGATGCGGATCTTCTCCTTCTTGGTGAGGCGCTCCAGCGCGCCCTCCTCGAACTCCGGCGCCATCAGGACCTCGACGAACGTGGAGGCGAGCTTCTCGGCCAGCTCGATGTCGACCGGACGGTTGACGACGATGACACCGCCGTACGCCGACACCGGGTCGCATTCGAGGGCCTGGTCGTACGCCTGGTTGACGTCCTGTCCGACGGATGCGCCGCACGGGTTGTTGTGCTTGACGATGACGGCGGCCGGCTCCTCGAACTCACCAGCGAGATTGCGGGCCCCGTCGAGGTCGAGCAGGTTGTTGAACGAGAGCGCCTGACCGTGCAGCTGGTCGACCCGCGCGAGCAGGTGGGTGCGTGTGCCCCATGCGCCGTAGTAGGCGGCGCGCTGATGGGGGTTCTCGCCGTAGACCAGATCGGAGAGCTTCTCGAACTCCGGCATGAGCAGCTCGGGGAAGTCGCCCTCGTCGGCGCTCATCCACTCGGCGATGTCGGCGTCGTAGCGGGCCGTGTGGCGGAAGGCGTCCAGGGCGAGCGCCTTGAGCGTGTGCTCGTTGAGCTCGCCGTCGCTTCCCTCCAGCTCGGGGAGGAGGGCGTGGTACTGCGCCGGCCCCGGCACGAGGGGGACGCGACGGTGGTTCTTGGCCGGGGGGCGGATCAGCGCGGGACCGCCGATGTCGATCTGCTCGACGACTTCCTCGTCGGACGCGCCGGCGGCCACGGTCTGGGCGAACGGGTAGAGGTTCACCACGACCAGGTCGATGGGCTCGATGCCGTTGGCCTCCATCTCCTCCACGTGGCTGGGGATGTCGGTGCGGCCGAGGATGCCCCCGTGGATACGCGGATGGAGCGTCTTGACGCGTCCGCCCATGATCTCCGGGTGGCCGGTGACCTGGTCGACGCTGATCACATCGAGGCCGGCGTCACGCAGTGCGGCGGCGGTGCCGCCGGTCGACACGAGCGTGATGTCCAGCGCGGCGAGTCCCTGTGCGAAGGGGACCAGGCCGTCCTTGTCCGACACCGACAACAACGCGCGCTTGACCTTCATTCTGAACTCCCGTCGTGGATCACAACTCGACGCCGCCTCTCCGGGTCCCGCGAGACCCGCCCCGCCGCGAACAACGCCACCGCCTGAGGAAGGATCCGGTGCTCCACCTGGCGGATGCGCTCACGGAGCGACTCTACGGAATCGGCGGAGGTGACGGGAACCGGCTCCTGCAGGATCGGCGGCCCGCCGTCGACCTGCGGATCGGCGTAGTGGACGCTGACCCCGGTGTACCGCACGCCCCATTCGAGGGCCTCCTCGATGGCATGCATGCCCGGGAACGCCGGGAGCATGGACGGATGAAGGTTGATCACCCGGTCGGGGAAGCGGTCCAGGAAGTCCGGGGTGAGGATGCTCATCCAGCCGGCCAGCACGACCAGGCGGGGGTCGGCGCCGGCCACCACCGCGGCGAGGGCGCGGTCGCGTTCCTCCCGGGATCCGAAATCGTCTCGGCTGACCACGTACGTGGCGATGCCGGCGTCCTCGGCGGCCACCAGGGCGGGGGCGTCGGGGGACGAGACGACGACCGCCACGATCCGCACCGGCGAGGCGGCGTCGTTGTGGAGCTTCTCGATGAGGGCGAGCAGGTACGTGCCGCAGACGCTCGCCAGGGGGACGATCGGGTACTCGTCCATGTCAGGCACGACGCAGCCCCTCCCCCGTCTCGATCCGGCCGATCACCGACGCGTCGCCGATGTGCGCCATCACGCGGTCCGCGTCGTCCACCGCGACGACAATGCAGAGGCCGAGGCCCATGTTGAAGGTGTCCCAGGCATCGTCCTCCGGCACCGCACCGGTGGCGAGGACCGCCTCGATCGCCGCGTTGCGGGTCCAGGCGGAGGGGTCGACCACCGGACGGAGCCCCTCGGGCAGTACCCGCGGCAGGTTCTCGGGCAGGCCGCCGCCCGCGATGTGCGCGACGGCGTGCAGATCGACGCCGGCGTCCTGGAGCCGGGCGACGTCCGCCGTGTAGAGACGTGTCGGAGTGAGGAGAAGATCGGGGTCGGGGGCCAGGTGACCGTCGGCCACCAGCCGCCGCACCAGACTGAAGCCGTTGGAGTGGAGCCCGCTTGAGGGCACCCCCACGACGACGTCACCCTCGCGGACGCGCTCGGGGCCGAGCAGGTCCGCCTTCGCCACGATGCCGCAGGCGAACCCGGCGGCGTCGAGGTGATCGTCGGCCACCACGCCCGGATGCTCGGCGGTCTCGCCGCCGAGGAGCAGGTAACCGGTCTCGCGGCATGCCCGGGCCACGCCCTCGACGAAGGCCCCGGCCACAGCCGGATCGAGGCGTCCCACGGCGAGGTAGTCGAGGAAGAAGAGCGGCCGGGCCCCCGTGCAGGCCAGGTCGTTGACGCACATGGCGACGAGGTCCTGGCCCAGTCCGTCCACCCGCCCCAGCGACTGGGCGAGGGCGATCTTGGTGCCGACGCCGTCGGTGCAGCCGACGATGAGCCGGTCCGGGTCGCCGGGGATCTCCATGGCGCCGGCGAAGCCCAGGCCGCCGGCCACGAGGTCCGCGATGTTGGCGGTGTGACGACGCGCCGCATCGAGGCTGACGCCGGAGTCCTCGTAGGTGACCCGGCTCATGCGCCGCTCACGACGCTCTGCGGCGCGTCCTCGAAGCTCAGCTTCATGGCCTGACCGGGAACCGGGATGGGGTAGTCGCCGGTGAAGCAGGCGCGGCAGTAGCGCTCGCCCGGGAGGCCCAGCGCCGTCTGGAGCCCGTCGAGCGAGATGTAGGCGAGGCTGGCGGCGCCGACCTCGTCCCGGATCTTCTCCACCTCGTTGTCGGCGGCGATCAGCTCATCACGGGTCGCCATGTCGATGCCGTAGAAGCAGGGCCAGCGGACCGGCGGGCTGGAGATGCGCAGGTGGACCTCGAGCGCCCCGGCCTCCTCGAACATGCGGATGACCTGCTGGATGGTCGTGCCGCGGACGATGGAGTCGTCGACGATGACGACGCGCTTCCCCGCGAGGATGGTGGGCAGCGGGTTGAACTTGCGGCGGACGCTGTTGCGGCGCAGCTGCTGCTCGGGCTGGATGAACGTGCGGCCGACGTACCGGCTGCGGACCACGCCCTCCCCGAACGGGATGCCGGACTCGTTGGAGAACCCGATGGCGGCCGGCGTGCCGGAGTCCGGGAGCCCGACCACGAGGTCCGCGTCGACCGGCGACTCGATGGCGAGCTGCTGGCCCATGCGGTGGCGGAGGTCCCAGACGGCCTGGTTGTCGATGATGCTGTCGGGCCGCGCGAAGTAGATCGTCTCGAAGACGCAGAGCTTGGAGTCGGCCTTGGGCATGGCCTGGACGCTCTCGATGCCGTCCGGGCTGAGGCGGATGGCCTCGCCGGGCACGACGTCGCGTACGTAGGTGGCGCCGATCTGGTCGAAGGCGCAGGTCTCGCTGGCGATGCACCAGCCGTCGTCGGGGAGCTGGCCGATGGCGAGCGGGCGCACACCGTAGGGGTCGCGGAACGCGACGAGCTCGGAGGACGACAGGGCCACCACGGAGTAGGCGCCGGAGAAACGCGGCATGGCCTGGCGCACGGCATCCAGCAGGTCGCCCTCGGTGTCGGCGAGCGCCGCCACGATGAGCTCACTGTCGGTCGTGGCGGAGAGGTCGCCGCCCTGCTGCAGATCGCGTCGGAGTGACGCCGTGTTGCAGAGGTTGCCGTTGTGGCCGAGCGCGATGAGGTCCTTGCCGCGGGTGTGCACCACCGGCTGGGCGTTGTCCCACTTGTTGGCGCCGGTGGTGGAGTAGCGCACATGGCCGATGGCCATGTCGCCGGTCAGCGTGCGGAGCGCGTTCTCGTCGAACACGTCGGTCACGAGCCCGAGGTCGCGCAGCACGGTGACCTGACCGTTCTCGGCGACGGCGATGCCCGCGCTCTCCTGACCGCGGTGCTGCATCGCCATGAGCGCGAAGAAGGTGACGCGGGCGACGTCACGGCCGGGTGCGACGACGCCGAAGACGCCGCACTCCTCCTTGGGACGGTCGTCCAGCGTCTCGTCGTGGGTCGAACCGAGGGTCATCGAAGTGCGTCCGGGATCGCGGTTTCGTACGCCTCGCGGGCGCGGTCCACCCCTAGGATGACGGATGCGCCGCCGATCTGCACCGAGAGGGCGTCGCCGCCCACGACACCGACCTCGCGGAGGGGGACGTCGCCGGCGCGGGAGAGGAGGCCCTCCACCCCCTCCGGGGTGCAGGTGAGGAGGACGCGGCCGCCGGCCTCGCCGAAGAGCGCGACATCCGGCCGGGTGTCGCCGTCCAGCGTGACGGTGGCGCCGATCGACCCGGCCATGGCGGACTCGGCGAGCGCCACCGCGAGCCCACCCTGTGACACGTCGTGCGCCGAGCGGACCGAACCGGAGCTCACGGCGTCGGCGACGAAACGGCAGAGCGCGACCTCGGCGCCGATGTCGGGGGTGTCCGGCCGGCCCTCGGCGCTGCCCAGGTACTCGCTGGCGTCGAGACGCGGTTCGGCCCCGCCGGCGAGGAGGACGACGTCACCCTCCGCCACGAACCCGTGGCCGGTGGTGGCCGCCGCGTCGTCCAGGATCCCCACCATCCCGACCACGGGGGTGGGATAGATCATGCGCTCGGCGCTCTCGTTGTAGAGCGACACGTTGCCGGAGACGACGGGTGTGCCGAGCGCACGGCACGCGTCGGCCATGCCGGCGATGGCCTGCGCGAGGCGCCAGCCGGTGTGACCTTTCTCGGGGTTGGGGAAGTTGAGGCAGTTGGTGATGGCCGCCGGGGTGCCGCCCACGCACGCGATGTTGCGCGCGGCCTCCAGGACACCGGCCGCACCGCCGCCGCGCGGGTCGGCCTGGCAGTGACGCTCGGCGCAGTCGGTGGTGAGGGCGAGCCCGGTCGCGGTGCCGGGGACGCGGATGACGGCTGCGTCCCCGCCGGGACGCACCACGGTGTTGGCACCGACCAGGTGGTCGTACTGCTCGTAGACCCAGCGCTTGCTGGCGATGCTGGGCGTGGCCAGCAGGTCGCACCAGGCCTGAACCAGGTCGGACGGCTCCGGCACTGTGGACGGGTCGATCGGCGCGGGCTCGGGCGCCGGATCCTGCGGCACCTCGTAGACGGGGGCGTCGTCGGCCAGCAGGCGCGCGGGGATGTCCACCACGACCTCGCCGTTGTGCACGGCCACCAGGGCGTCGCCCTCGGTGACCTCGCCGATGTCGGTGGCGTCCAGGTCGTAAGCCTCACAGAGCGCGATGGCGGCGTCCACGTCCTCGGGCGTGACGACGGCCAGCATGCGCTCCTGGCTCTCGGAGACGAGGATCTCGGCCGGGGCCATGCCCTCCTCGCGCAGCGGCACCCGGTCCAAGTCGATGCGGAGGCCGACGCCGCCCTTGGAGGCCATCTCGCTCGCACTGGAGGTGAGTCCGGCGGCACCGAGGTCCTGCAGCGCGACAAGGAGGCCGGAGTCGGCCAGGGCCTGGCAGCAGTCCATGAGCTTGCGCTCGGTGAACGGGTCGCTGACCTGCACGGACGGACGCTTGTCGTCGTCGTGGGAGAACTCGGCACTGGCCAGCACGCTGGCGCCGCCGATGCCGTCCTTGCCGGTGCGGTTGCCGAACAGGATCAGGCGGTTGCCCACGCCCTCGGCCGCGGCCCGCAGGATGCGGTCGGCCGGCACGATGCCGACGCACATGGCGTTGACCAGGCACGAGTCCTCGTACACCGGGTCGAAGAGCACTTCGCCGCCCACGGTGGGGATGCCGATGCAGTTGCCGTAGTGGCCGATGCCCTCCACGGCGCGGCGGAACAGGTAACGGCTGCGATTGCTCCGGAGGCTTCCGAAGCGCAGCGAGTCGAGGAGCGCGATGGGCTTGGCGCCCATGGCGAGGATGTCGCGGATGATGCCGCCCACGCCGGTGGCCGCCCCCTCGAACGGCTCCACGGCGGAGGGATGGTTGTGGCTCTCGATCTTGAAGGTGACGGCGAGACCGTCGCCGATGTCGATGGCGCCGGCGTTCTCACCCGGGCCCTGCAGCACCGTCGGTCCCTCGGTGGGGAAGCCGCGGAGAAGCGGCTTGGAGTGCTTGTAGGAGCAGTGTTCGCTCCACATGAGGCTGAACATGACGAGCTCGGGTCCGGTGGGTTCGCGTCCGAGGAGCTCGGGGATGCGGTCGTTCTCCCAGTCGGTGAGGCCGAGCTGGCGGTGGAGGGGCGTGGTGTCGGTGCTCATGCGGCCACCGCGGATCCCGGGAGGAGGCCGCCCATGACGACGCGTCCGTCGGCCGAGCCGAGGAGTTCCTCGCATGCCATCTCCGGATGCGGCATGAGGCCCATCACGTTGCCCGCGTGGTTGGCGATGCCGGCGATGGCGTCCTGAGACCCGTTGGGGTTCCCGTCGCGATAACGGAAGACGACGCGGCAGGCGGCGGTGTCACCCTGCCATGCGCCGTCGTGATGCTTGATCGGCACCGAGAGCGTCTCTCCGCTCGAACGGCCGCTCGTCCAGGGGGTGGAGTCGTCGACGATCTCGAGTGTGGCCTGACGGCAGATGAACGCCTGCGTGTCGTTGGGGCGCAGGACCCCCGGAAGGAGTCCGGACTCGCAGAGGATCTGGAAGCCGTTGCAGATGCCCAGGACGGGCCCGCCGCGTTCGGCGAACTCACGCACGGCGTCCATGATCGGCGCACGGCTGGCGATGGCGCCGCAGCGCAGGTGGTCGCCGTAGGAGAAGCCCCCGGGAAGCACCACGGCGGCCGTGCCCTCGGGAAGGGCGGCGGCGCGGTGCGAGACGATGGTCGCCCCGTTCCCGGGGCCCGTGATCTCGTCCATGACGCGAGCGGCTGCCTCGTGGTCGAGGGAGCCGGGGAAGTGGATGACGGTGACGGCGGGGGTGCTCACGGTCAGCCCTGCACCTCGATCTCGTAGTCCTCCACCAGCCGGTTGACCAGGAGGCGCTCGCACATCTGGCGGGCTTCGGCCTCCGGATCCGCTCCGGAGAGGTCGAGGACGATCTGCTTGCCGATGCGCACGTCGGTGACGTCATCGAACCCCATCGTGTGGAGCGCACGCACCACGGTCTGACCCTGTGGGTCGAGAATCTCCGCGCGCGGCATGACGGTGACGACGACTCGGGTCATTCGGTGCACTCCTGGATCCAGCGGTCGAGTGTGCGGCCGGTGAGCCGCTCGTGGGCTTCGAGGTAACGCTCACGCGTGCCGGCGACGACGTCCGGGGGGAGCTCCGGCGCGGGCGGGGTGTGGTCCCAGCCGGATGTGTCCAGCCAGTCGCGGAGGTACTGCTTGTCGAACGAGGGCGGGCTGGTGCCGACGGCGTACTCGTCGGCCGGCCAGAAGCGGGACGAGTCGGGGGTGGCCACCTCGTCGCCGATGGTGAGGACCCCGTTCTCGTCACGGCCGAGCTCGAACTTGGTGTCGGCCAGGATGATGCCCGCCGCCTCCGCCTGCGCCGCCACGAACTCGTAGAGGGCGATGGAGATGCGCTCGGCCTCCTCCAGCGTCTCACGACCGACGATATCGGCGGCCTGGTCCCGGGTGATGTTCTCGTCGTGTCCCGACTGCGCCTTGGTGGCCGGCGTGAAGATGGGCTCGGGAAGACGCTCGGACTGCCGCAGGCCCCGCGGGAGGACGTGACCGCACACGGCATCTTTTGCCGTGTAGTCGCGCCACCCGCTTCCGGAGAGGTACCCGCGCACGACGCACTCGATGGGGAGCATGTCGAGTCTCTTCACCACCATCGAGCGGCCGGCGAGGTCGTCGCCCGCCTCGGACGGCATGTCGCGCAGGTGCGTGCTGACCACGTGGTTGGGCGCGATGTGACCGGTCCGGGCGAACCAGTGCGCGGAGACGGCCGTAAGCACCCGCCCCTTGTCGGGGATCGGTGTGGGCATCACGACGTCGTAGGCGCTGATGCGGTCGCTGGTGACGATGAGCAGCGTGTTGCCGCCGAGGTCGTGGACGTCCCGGACCTTGCCTTGCAGGAGGAGCTGCACCCCCGGGAGTTTAGCGGTCTCCGGTAACCCCCGGACCTTGGTGACGATTCTGGCAAAGGCGGGTGAGGGAGGGGTGGTCGAACCGGCGTGTCATCCCTGGTGCCTGGCACCGGGAATGACACCCGGGAGGATCGGCTCTGGCGGAATACGCCTGTTTGCAGCGGTTCTGTGAAATCGGCGTCGGCCGTGTCACCCGTGGTGCCTGGCACCAGGGATGACACGCCCCTCCATCCGGTCGCCCACGGCGACCTCGAGCAACCGCTACTTCAGGATCGGCAGCTTGTCGATGTCGACGGCCAGCCACTTCTTCTCGAGCGCGTTGATCGCGCCGCTCGCGGTCATGCGACCGAGGGCCGCGTTGACCGGCGCGAGGATCGCGCTGCCCTTCGGCACCGAGATGCCGTAGGTCTCGTTCGTGCGGATGCGTCCGGCGAACGCGCCGTACCGGTTCGGGACGCGTTTGCGCAGCGTGGCGAGAGAAGGCGCGTCGTACACCACCGCCTGGCACCGGCCGGTCTGCAGCGACTGCATCATGGTGTCGACATCCTTGTATGCGGTTGCCGCCGCCTTGGGCTTCACACGGGTCCGCACGATCGCGGCCCCGGTGGACGACGCGGCGACGCACAGACGCAGGCTGCGCAACGCGGCGATGTTCTTCGGCACCGTGGTGACCTGCCGCGTCAGGAGGACGCCCTCGTCAGCCAGCATGTAGGGGACGCTGAAGTCCGTGGTCTTCCGGCGGGTCGCCACGACCGAGATCTGCCCGATGGCCACGTCCCAAGGCTTCGCGCCGGCCGAGTAGAGGTCCGGGAACGGCGACTGGATGAAGCGCGGGCTCCCGAGCTCCAGCTGCGTCGCCAGCTGCTTGGCCAGATCGATCTCGAACCCGCGGGCATAGACGACCTCGTCGCCCCGGACCGCGCCGGTCTGGAAACCCTCGCTGGGCATCGCGACGCCGACGGTGAGCCGGCCGGGGCTGACGGTCGCGGGTGGCGCGGCGTTCGCTGCAACGGCGGGCGTGAGGGCCGCGACGGCCAGGGCGGTGAGCGGGATTCGTCTCATCATCATGACCTCGCCAGGACCTTGACCTGGGTGCCGACCGACGCGAAGTTGTAGAGCCACTGGGCGATGCCCGCAGTGATGCGGACGCATCCGTGGGACGCCGGCTGCGTCGGCACCGGCGCGTACTCGTGGAAGGCGATCCCGCCGTCGAACGCGAGTGCGTAGGGCAGCCACGTGCGGAACGGCACCGACCACCAGTTGCGCGTCTTCAGGTAGACCGAGAAGGTTCCGACGCGGGTGGGATTGGCCGCCGTGCCGGTCGAGACGTGGATGGTCCGGACCACGCGGTTGTTCTCGATTGCGAGCGCGAGCTGACGGTCGAGGAGCACCTCGATCCGCCGGCCGGATCCGCCCTTCGTGCGGGGTGTCGGACGGGTGGCCTTCGCGAGACGCGCGCGCGTGGCGGGTCCGAGGACGCCGTCCCTAGCCAGCCGCTCCCCCT